>JAITJY010000259.1 GCA_031278675.1 Bifidobacteriaceae bacterium | reverse complement strand
CGGGGTTTGGCGAACCGGCGTTTGGTGGAGCGGCGCCCAGCACGGGCTCCGCCCCGGTTCCGGCGGCTGGGAGCCTTGGCGGCACGGGGGGAACTGCGTGGGGAGACGGGATTGGGCGGGGGCTGGGCGGCGGCCGGCCCTTGCGGGTGACGGCTTGGATACCGTGGCCGGGACCTGGCGTTACCGCTGGTACGAGCGCTGAGCGGGCCATGGCCGGGGCGGTCTTTGGGCAGGCGGCGCTGGCGCGGACGGCAGAGGAGTTCCTCGGGGCGCTGAGCGGAGCGGACGCCGCGATCGCGTCGATTTACGGGAATGCGGGCAGTGGGCTGAGCCGCGGCGTGTACCTGACCGAAAAGATGAACCTGGGGGCAGCGGAGCTGATTGGGCTGGACCTGCCTGACAAGTTGGTGATCGCGGCCAGCTGGTCCGCGCGGGTCGCGGCCGAGGCGGAGCCGTTCGCATTGCCGCGGATAGCGCATGCGCGCGGGGCGGGACACATCATTGGCGGGGCTTACCCGCTCCCGGATGCGCCACCCCATCCCACGTCCCGGTTGTTGACCCAGCTCTACCCTGCTCTGTTGGGGGCCGACCCGGCGACGGCGCTGTGGCTCGCCCAAGCTGATGCGCTCAGTGCCGGCGCCGCGCCGCACACGTGGGCTGGGCTCACCCACTCGACGGTCCGGTTCCCGTAACAAGCGGGCCGCCCAGGCTGACTCGATCCGCCCGGGCCTGGCCCTGATCCGGTCGGCACGCGGGCCGCCCAGGCTGACTCGATCCGGCACGCGCCGCTGGGGTTGCGCACCGGAGGGCCGCACATGGCAGGCTTGTGGACGTGGTAGCTAATGCTCTTCCCCTGCGGTCCAAGGTCGCCATCGTCGCGGGGCGAGCGGCGGGCGCCGCATCGCGGGCGCTGGGACGCGGGCGGGGGCAGGTAGTGGGCGGACGAGTCATGCTGGCGGCCGATCCCGGCCTGATCACCCGGCTTGCCGCGCCGATGCAGGTCACGGCGGTCAGTGCGACCAACGGGAAATCGACCACCACCCGGATGATCGCTGAGGCGCTGCGCACGCAAGGCGCTGTGGCCCACAACGCGACGGGTGCGAACATGGCGCCCGGAGTGGTGACGGCGCTCGCCGCAGCCCCGGGCGCGCAGTTCGCCGCCCTCGAGATCGACGAAGCCCACCTGCCTGCCTTGGCCGCCGCCACCAACGCCAGCCAACTGGTGCTGATGAACCTGACCCGCGACCAACTGGACCGCGGCAGCGAGGTCAACATGCTCGCCGGCAAGTGGCGGGCGATGGCGGCCGGGCTCAGCGAGGCGACCGAGGTGGTTGCCAACGCCGACGACCCGATGGTGGCCTGGGCCGCCCTCGCCGCCCCCCGCGTCACCTGGGTCGGTTGTGGCCAGTGGTGGACTGCGGATTCGGCGCTATGCCCCAACTGTGGAGCGCCGCTCGGCCGCACGGACGGCCGTTGGGCCTGCGATAATTGCGCTTTGACCAGGCCAAATACAGATTGGTATATCACGCCCGATGCCGTCTATATAGCTACCCCTAAGGGTCGCGTCCGCCCGCAGTTGGCTTTGCCTGGCCGGTTCAATGTGGCCAACGCCGCGATCGCCTTAGCGGCGCTCGCGAGCCGGGGTGTCCCGGCTGAAACCGCACTGAATGCGTTCGCCGAAGTGACCGATGTTGATGGACGCTATGTGCGGACCAGCACCGGGGGCCACGAGATCCGGTTGTTGTTGGGTAAGAACCCGGCCAGTTGGACCGAGATGATGGGTTTGGTCAGCACTTCGTCGGCGCTGTTAGTCACAGTGCTGAACGCGCGTGGCGCGGACGGCCGTGATCCGTCGTGGATCTGGGATGTGGCGTTCGAGGAGTGGGCCGGCCGGCCTTGTTGGGTAGCTGGTGAGCGTCGTTTCGACATGGCGGTCCGCCTGGACACCGCTGGCCTGAATGTGGTTGGGGTCAGCGCCGATCCCCTGGCCGCCGCTGCGGCCACTGCGCCCGGGCAAGCCCTGGACATTGTGGCCAACTACACGGCCTTTCAAGAACTCCGGGCGCGACTGGTCCCCGCCTGACGCCGCTCCCGGGGCTGGACCCGCCCCGCCCTGCGTTGACCTGCGCCGCCCCGCCCCCGCACGCCCCCGCGCGGAGAACGCGGGCACGCGCCCCGCGCCGCCCGGCCCCGCCCGGCCCCGCACGCCCCGCCCCGGCCCCGTACGCCTCGCGCGGAGAACCCGGGCACGCGCCCCGCGCCGCCCCGGCCCCGTCCCGCCCGGTCCCGCACGCCCCGCCCCGCGCCGGAGCGAAACGCTTCAACAGGCCGCCGACTGGCGGCTACTGGCAGATTCACTGGGGAGCCGGTTCTATCGCAGGCCTTAAGGGTTCGGGGTCTATGCTGGCTTGCGCATGCGATCCCACAAATGATCAATGATGAAAGGCCCCTTTGATGTTTCGGCTGACACAGCTTTCGTTGCGGAATAGGGCGGTTGTCGCCTTGGTATCGATTGCCATCTTGGTGGGCGGTGTGTTCTCGCTGACCGCGTTGAAACAGGAAATGATCCCGTCGATCGAGATTCCCTACGCGCTGGTTACGGCCACAAACCCGGGGGTCGCCAGCGACTTGATCGAAGAGCAGTTGGCCGCACCGGTCGAGGGCGCTATCCAATCGGTCCCGGGAGTGGAGACGGTCACTACTAATTCGACCAACTCGGCGCTGATTTCGGTTGTTGCGTTCCGCTACGGCACAAATATGGATACGGCGAACCAGAAACTCTTGACCGCGCTCAGCCGTTTGCAACGCCAGTTGCCTAGCGAGGTTGAGATCACGGTCATGACCGGTTCGATGGATGATTTCCCCGTGGTCGCGATAGGCGTCAGCGGCGAAGACGCGGACGCCTTGGACCGCATGGTCAACGACGTGTTGGAGCCGCGCCTCAGCCGCCTCGACGGGGTGCGCACCGCTGCGGTTTCCGGGTTTTCCCCGCTCCAGGTCACCATCATCCCGGACCAGGCCAAGCTAGCCGCCTTGGGCGTCACTTTGGCGCAGGTCAGCAGCGTTTTGGCGGACAACGGTTTGATGATTCCGGCAGGCGAAGTGGACGATGCCGACCTCACACTTACCGTCCAAGCCGGCCAACGGGTCGCCACAGTTGAGCAGCTAAAAGATCTGCCCCTCGGCGCCGCCGCAGCCGGCGCTGGGGCTGGGACCGGGGCGGACGGCATCGGCGGCGGGGCGGTGACGCTGGGCGATGTGGCGGACGTGATTGAGGAGCCGGAGCCGGCGAGCGCCTATATGCGAATCGACGGGCGGACGGCGGTTTCGATCTCGGTGACCAAGACGCCGGCGGGGAACACGGTCGAGGTCTCGCACGCGGTGCAAGACGTGATCAGCGAACTGGAAGACTCGCTGGCGCAGGACGGGCTGGCGGCGTCGGTGGTCTTCGACCAGGCGCCGTTCATTGAAAACTCGATCGACGGGTTGCTCGAAGAAGGGCTCCTGGGGCTCGGCTTCGCGGTGATTGTGATCCTGGTTTTCTTGTTGTCGGTGCGGGCAACTCTGGTCTCGGCGGTCTCAATCCCACTGTCGCTGCTGATGGCGTTCATTGCGATGGCCTGGACCGGGGAAACTCTCAACATTCTGACGCTCGGCGCGGTCACAATAGCAATTGGGCGGGTCGTTGACGATTCGATTGTGGTGATCGAAAACATTAAACGCCATCTGTCCTACGGGGAACGCAAACGGGAAGCGATAGTGCGGGCGGTGCGGGAAGTGGGCGGGGCGGTGGCATCGTCCACGTTTTGTACGGCGGCCGTGTTTGTCCCGTTAGCGTTCACAGGTGGGATGGTGGGCGAACTGTTCCGGCCGTTCGGGCTGACGGTGGCGCTGGCGCTGTTCGCGTCGCTGGCGGTGGCGCTGACCATTGTGCCGGTGCTGGCGTATTGGTTTGTGCGGGCGCCGGTCTCGATCGACGAGGCGGATCAGGCGGCGCAGCGGGCGGAGGCGGAGGTGAAGGAGCGGCGCTCGTTCTGGCAACGGCTGTATCTACCAACACTGCGTGGCGTGCTGCGTCATCCGGTGATTACGCTGGTGGTCGCGGTGCTGGTGCTCGGCGGGACGGGGGCACTGGTGCCAACCCTGGAGACCAACTTCCTGGGCGAAATGGGCGGCAACCAGCTGACGGTGACCCAGACGTTCAAAGCGGGCACGTCGCTCGCGGTGCAAGATGATCAGTCGCGCGTGACCGAGGCGGCGGCCGGGCGAGTCGAGGGGATCGCCGACGTGACTGCCATGGTAGGCGGCTCAGCGATGGGGTTCTCCTTGACAGCAGAGCCGACCTCTACGTACTACTTGACACTGGCGGATGACGCCGACGCGACCGAGTTGGAGGCGCGGGTCCGCACCGCCCTGGTCGCCCTCGACGGCCCCGCCGTCAAAGAGACCTCCGTCGCCGGCGGCGAAAGCACCATGATGGGTTCGACAGCCATCGAGTTGGAGGTCCGGGCCACCGACTTGGATTCGTTGAACGATGCCGCCGCCCAGGTAGCAGCCGCCGCCCGCGACGTGGACGGGGTCGCCGAGGTCACAAACTCTCTCGCAGAAGATCAGCCCCGCGTCCAGATCACCGTGGACCGGGTCAAGGCAAACGCCTTGGGGTTGAGTGAAACCGCCGTCGATGGGCTGGTCCGCAGCCTGATGGTGCCCGCCCAGATTGGGACCCTGAACGCCGATGACGGCCAGGTGCCAGTGTTGTTGCAGCTAGCTGAGCCGGCCACCGATCTAGCTACACTTGAAGCGTTGCCGCTGGCCGCAGGGCCGGCCGGGCCGATCACCTTGGCTGATATTGCCACAGTCGAGGTCACCGCAGGACCGGTCAGCCTGGTCCGGGTGGATGGCGAACGGGCCGCCACCGTCTATGTCACGCCGGAAAGCCAAGACCTGGGCGGAGTCTCCGGCGCACTGACCGACAAGATCGACGCGATGGAACTCCCCGCAGGGGTGAGCGTGGCTGTGGCCGGTGCGACCGCCGAGATGACATCTGCTTTCGGCGACCTGGGGCTGGCGCTGGGGATTGCTGTGATGATTGTGTTCATCATCATGGTCGCGACCTTCGGTTCGTTGATCCAGCCGTTCATTTTGCTGATCTCGATCCCGTTCGCTGCGACCGGGGCCTTGGCTGCGCTCCTGGTGACGGGCACGCCCCTGGGCGTGCCCGCGTTTATCGGGATGCTGTTGCTGGTCGGGATAGTGGTAGCGAACGCGATTGTGCTAATTGACCTGATCAACCAGTACCGGCGGGCCGGCCGGGCCCTGGATGAGGCGATCGCCGAAGGCGCACGCAAACGGCTGCGACCCATTTTGATGACCGCTGCTGCCACAGTGTTTGCCCTCATCCCGATGGCGTTGGGGTTGACCGGCGGCGGCGGGTCCTTCATCTCGAAACCGCTGGCGTTGGTGGTGATCGGCGGGTTGGTGACATCTACCATTCTCACTTTGGTGGTGGTTCCTGTGCTCTACCGGTTTGAGGCGCTGGCCCATGACCGGCGCGCGGCC
>JAITJY010000214.1 GCA_031278675.1 Bifidobacteriaceae bacterium | reverse complement strand
GCGACCCTCTGGTGAGCGTTGGTCCAGCGATCACTGCCGTAGCGATCAGCAGCAGACGGGGATCGATGGATTGAGCTAGGGCAGATGGTTCTGGAGGAGCCGTGGAATCGGGCAGCGGCTTCTAGAGTGGTGCAGAGGGCATCACCGAATGCCCTGACCCGGCGGCGAACGGGTTCGCCTACCATTGGGCTGTGAGGCTTTATCACGGCACCGACACGCGGTTCGATAGGCCCCGGATTGTGATACCGAACCGGACTTTGGACTTCGGCCCGGGCTTTTACACAAGTTCTGACCGCGCGCAAGCTGAGCGCTGGGCCGTCAGCGTGTCGCGGCGCCGAAAGAGCGGCACGGCGCTGGTCCACATCTACGAATGCGACGAGGCCGCGTTGGGCGCGTTGCGGACTAAGCGCTTTGATGCCCCGTCGCGCGGCTGGCTGGACTTTGTCGCCGACCACCGGCTGGGCCGCTACGTTGGTCCAGCGTTCGATTACGTGGCCGGCCCGGTCGCCAACGATCGCGCCATCCCGGTGATCCAGCAATACTTGCAGGCAGAGGACCGGGAGGTGTTCGCGCCTGTCGCATTGGCGCTGATAAAACCAGAAAACCTGGTTGACCAGCAGACATTCAAGACAGCCGGCGCCCTGGCCTGCTTGACGCTCGTGGAGGTGAGCGAAGTTGAGTGAAGTCGACCCTGGGTTACTGTCCATGTTCGACGACTGGGTGGTCGATCTGGCGATGAAGAGCTACGGCTGGGACGAAGACACAGCCATCCGCAATTTCCTGTCGTCGCAGACGCACGAGATGCTGGCGGACGCGGAGACGCTGTTGTGGCACGATTCGCCGCTGGTCATCTTCGATCTGTTCCAGAACGAGATCGCCAACGGCGACCCCAGGTTGTCAACTTACGTGATGGGGGACGCGCTCTATGTACGCCAATAGGCTGCCTGCCGCCACCGAGTTCTTCTTGTATCTGTTGGAGCAGTACGCCCGGCACCGGGGCGTCTCGGCGGCGTCGGCGCTAGCCGAATGGGACGCGTCCGGTGCCACCGCGCGCATCCGCCAGAACTACGACCTCTACCACGTCGAGGCCCTGTCGAATGCCTTCGCCGACATCGACGCGATGCTGGCCTCGGCCTGACCGCGCAGTAGGCCGGGATCGATGGTTTGAGTTAGGGCAGATGGTTCTGGAGGAGCCGCGGAATCGCGCCGCGGCTTCTAGAGTGGTGCCCAGGACATCATCGGACGCCCGGCCGGAAGGATCACGTCATGGCCCAACTCGACGCGATACCAGGCGCCCGCGCCTACGCTGAAGAACCGATCAGCGCGGATTGGACGCCGATCACCAGCAACGGCCAGGAGCACCGGATGGGGGCCGGCCTGGCCATCGTTGAGGTTCTGCGCCGCCCAACCTTGGACTTCGGCCGGGGCTTGTGCACAAGCTCCGACCGCGCCGTGGGGTTCAGGCGGCGGCCACTGCGCCGGGCGGCCAACCCGCCACCAGCGGGCGAGGCTGAATGATGCTTATCATCCTTGCCATTCTGCTGCTGATCGGAGTTGCGGGCGCGGCGGTTGGCGCCGCGATTATGTTCGGGGTAAAGGCATCCAGGCTGTCGGCAAGCTCTCGCAGGGAATCGGACGCCGAGGAGCACGCCAACCATTTGCTGTCGCAGCCGTACATGACAGAGGAGTCTTACATCTGGCTGGCCGGCTACTTCGGCACAACCGACACAACAAAATGGCGCCCCACCAACAAAAACTAGCCCCCAAACACCCCGGACCTCACTCCAACCCAGCGATTTCCCTCCCCACCAAATACCCGGTGGTCACGTTGTGCCCGTGGCTGCTGCCGGCGTACCGCGTCGTGTAGCTGTTTGCCCAATAGTCGCCCGCCGCCAACCCGACCGCGTAAAGGCCCTCGATCGGCGCGTCCTCGGCTGTGAGCACGCGGCATGACGGGTCGACATGCAACCCACCGTGGGCGGTCAGCATCGTCACCCCGGACCGGAAACCATAGAACGGCGCGCTCAACGGAAACAGAAGATCCGCCCGCTTGTGGTACTCCGTGTCCTCGCCCGCAGCGCACAGAGCGTTGTAATCCGCCACGGTCTTCGCCAAGATGGCGGCGTCGAGGCCAAGGGTCTCAGCCAGTTCCTCGATGGTGTCGGCCTTGGAGTAGACGCCTTCTTCGACATACTTGTCCCACCGGGCGAGCATCTGCTCCGGGGTTGGAACCTCGGCGCCGATGTAGCCGGGCACGTACGGCAACGTCGTCGCATAGGCCGCATCGAAGATTGAATAGGTGACCCCTTCCGGCTGCTGCAGGATTGCCCAGGAAAGCGACGTTGTCGAGGTGTCCTCGTTGGTGAACCGGACGCCGCGGGTGTTGACATTGAGGTTCCAAATCGGATGGGCTTCACCGCAGAAGCCAGACGGCGCGTGGTCCGGCCACTTTTGCATGGCGGCGCCGATCCACATGGCTTGGCGATGCAGGTCCCCGGTGTTAGGGGACACCACTGGAAGGCTGGCGCCAAACCGTGCCGCCTGAGGGCAGAAATAGCCCATCATCTCTGGGTCCGCGCCATAATCACCAGACGCGATGACGACGGCCTTATGGGCGTTGTACCGGATGTACTTGCCGTCAGTTCGATAGGCGATGATGCCCTCCACCCGGCCATCCCCCTGCCTTATGATCCGCTCAGAGGAAACGCCATACTCCACGACCACGCCCATTGGTGCGATGTAGTCGCTCAATGATTCGAGGTAATCAACCATCGGCACGAATCCGAGGCCCAAGTCGCAGGTGTATGGGTCATAGTCCGTCACGTCGGTGGGAGTGTTTGGGCCGCCATAGAACACGACTGTGCCCGGGATGGCTGAGTTATCGGGATCATCAGCGAAGCCGATGCCTTGCATGACTGGATACAGGCCGTACTGATCGAGGATCGCGGCGAGCCAGTCGATGGCCTCACCCGAACGGTCGAACATGCGCCAGACAATCTTCTGGTCAACCTTCTTGCCGTTTATCTCGAGATACTGTTGGCAGATCGCGTCTTTGTCTACCTCGTACCCGATGGACTTCTGGTAAGAGGAGTTGCAAGCGAAAATGGCGCCGCCGTTGGCGTTGAAGGAGTCATCCTTCTCGATCAGAATCACCGAGAGGCCATTCTCGGCGCACGATGCGGCGGTCACGAAACCAGAGGGACCGCCGCCGACAACAATCACATCGGCTTCCTTCACCTCGGTGATGTCGCTCTCAGGAATGTCGTCCGGCTTTGTCTCCCAGGTGTAGCCCGTCGCCCCGTCCCCATTGGCCTGTGACTCGCCGCTGGATTTTGACTGCGGGCTACAGGCGGCCACCGCGCCCATTGCTGCCAGCGCACCTGTTGCTAGACCGCCGCCGATGAAGCCTCGCCTTGTCACGTCTCTCATGTCTGTCTCCTTTGCCGTCGCGTGTGCTGTCCAGTGCGCGGAGCCCGCCCCCTTGCGGGCACCCGGCATGGCACCAAGCCAAGCGCATTTGGCACGGTCAGCGCATCGGGCACCGTAGTCCATTTCCTATCCCGGGGCATCGGGCGTTTCGCCCGAGTCCGCCGCCGGGCCGCCAAGTCGCCCGGCCCCCAGGCGCCCAGCCGCCCAGTGGCGGCCTGACTGCAATTTCCAGATAGGCCACGGATACCAAGTATCCGAAAGGGCAACTGGGGCAAGAGAGTCGCGGCGCCTCGCAGCCCTCGGATACCGAAGCGGCGCTGCGCGCCCTGCTAGACTGGGCCGAGCGCGTCCACTTGTCTATTGCAGAGAGGGCGGCCAGATTGACGGACAAACTCCTTCGCGTCCTCCGCGATATACCGCCTGTTCGCAACTTGGGATGGGGATTCCTATTGGTCTGGGGAATCGCCTCGACTTTTACCGATGTGTTCTATCCGTTAGCCGGGCGCGGCGTAAGGTATTATTGGATTTCCAATATGGTCGCGACAACGCTCGCGCTCTTGATATTAGCCTTTAGCGGGCCGCTTTTTGCCACGCATCGCCGCCGTGGCAATGTCATGATTGCCGCCGTGGCATTAATAGTCGCCAGCACGGTCGCGATTTCCTTTGTGTACCAGGGCGGTAGCTTCGGATTGCATCTGGCGCAGTGTGTCGCGGGTTCCCTCTCCGGGGTCGGCATGGCCCTTGGCCAAATCGCCTGGGGTTGCTTCTACGCCAGTCTGGACGCTGGCGAAATTGAGAAATACATCATCTTCTCCGTTCTGCTCGTCATGGCTTGTCTCGTCCTCTCGCAGACAGGTTCTTGGCCACTCCGCGTTGCACTTTTAGTCGTATACCCGCTGCTGTCCCTCTTTTGTTTTATTCTATGCAACTCCGCAGACAATCCGGCGAACTCGCCAAGCGGCCCCAAGACCCCGCGACTCCCTGCCCTTTCACTGGCAGCTGCGGCCAACGCAGCCAAGGCGAGTCGAGGCTATCGTTGGCCCTGGCAGAGCGGCATAGGCATAATCGGCCTGTCTTTCACCATCAGCTTCCTCTGGGGCTTTCTGGAGATGGATGTCATAGAGCTGGATGTGAAGTTGTACACCGCGACAGTATTCTCTGGGGGCGCCGTGGCTTTGATCCTGGTGCTCTATTGCATTACGTTTGCGCGGGGCCTCAACCTCGACTCGCTTTATCGCTGGATCGCTCCATTTGTGGCCCTCAGTCTATTCCTGTTCTCGTTCCGCAATGCGAGCCTGGTGTTTTGCGGCAGCTTGAGCAATTTCGCGGCCCAGATGGCTTTGGATTTGCTGGTTTTCATATACTTGTGCGAGGCCGCGAGCCGAGAAAAGGGCTCGGGTGTGGCCGTGTTGGCGACGGGTCGCTTCTTCTTGGAAGGCGGCATCCTGCTGGGTTCGGCCGGCGCGGTCTTCGCTCACCGGACAGTCAGGGGCGGTGCGCTCTCCCTGGGGTCGGCTCTCTTGTTCCTTGCCATGATTGTGGTCATTAGCACAACCTGTTTCTTGGTGCGGCAGTCCCAATTTGATCGCCGGTCCTACTCCGACCCAGGACAGGTGTACAGCAGGCGAAGCCCGGATGAGCTCATGCGGACCATTTTCAAGGACAAATGCGACGCGGTCGCCGAGGAATACGGCCTCACCAACCGCGAACGCGAGGTTCTGGGGTTCCTGGCCAAGGGGCGTTCCCTGCCGTCGATCCGCTCCGAGCTGTTCATATCGAAAAGCACCACCAGCTCCCATGTCAGTCATATCTACGCGAAACTGGGGGCGCACTCTAAGGAGGACGTCATCGCGATCGTCGAAGGCGCATCGGCGCGCCGGCCGGATGAATTGAACCCCGAGGCTCGTGGAGATGAGTGAAGTCGCCCCCGGGGCACCGCGCAGATGCGGCCAGCGGCGAAGCGAGATGGGTGTTGGAAGTTAGGCCCGGCGGCGAGGCTCGCTAGGCTCAATCCTCCAGTCGATTCCGTCTACTTCCCCAAACGATCAGTCGATTCTGTCCCGGGTGTTCCGCGTCATCGCAGGTCAGCGGCCCGCGGCCGCCCGTCGGCGGGACAGAATCGACTGCTCGTTGCGCTGAGCCCCGCAAGAGTGGACAGAATCGACTGCTCGATGCTGGGGGGTTAGGGGAGGGCGGCTAGGGACTGGGCGAAGGCGTCGGTGGCTTGGCGGATGGCGAAGGTGCCGACGCGCTGATCCGGGTTGGCCAGGACGGCGAAGGCCAGTTCCCTGCCCGATGCCGTCTGCACCAGTCCCGCCAGCGACGTCACCCCGGTCAGGGTGCCAGTTTTGGCGCGCACATTGCCTGCCGCCGGGGCCTCGGTCAGGCGCTCGGCCAAAGTGCCCTGCAATCCGCCGACGGGCAGGGCGCGGGCCGCGCCCCCCAGCTCGGCCGCCGCCGAGCCCCCGGCCAGGGCCAAGGCGGCCGTCAGAGTCGAAGCCGACAGGCGGGAACCGTGGCTCAAACCAGAGCAATCGTCCAAGCTCAGGCCCGCGGTTGGCACGCCGCGCTGGCCCAGCGCCTCCTTCACGGCCGCCGCGCAGCCAGCAAAGCTGCCAGGCTGGCCCAAAGCCACAGCGGTCACGCGCCCAACCGCCTCAGCCAAAGTGTTGTCCGAATGCCGCAACAGGTGCGCCACCAACTCCCGCACCGGGGCTGATTCGACCGCCGCGATCTGCCGCGCCCCGGCTGGCGCGGCCGCCCGCGACGCCTCTGGATCGACCGCCACCGGCGGCAGCGAAAGGGCTGGATCGACCGCCGCCGCCGCCAACAAGCCGGCGAAGTGCCGCGCCGCCGTCAAGGCCGGGTCCGGCACATAGGTGACCGCGTCGAAGCCATCCCCGGCCCGCCCGTCCATGATGGCCAGCGGCGAGGCCGGCGCGCCCCAGGTTGTGCCCAGGTTCCACTCCCAATCCGGGTAGGTGGACGGGCCGCTGAAGATGGTGTCGTCCAAGGCCACGGTGACGGCGCGCAGCCCGCTGCGGCGCACTTCGATGGCGGCGGCCCGGGCCAGATCCCCCATCCCGGCGCGCCCCAGCACCGCCTCCGGGTCGCCCGCATCCGGACCCAGCGTCACGTCGCCGCCCGCCACCAAGGTCACCGTGCCGGTCGCCCCGCCCGGATCAAGGCTGAGGACGGCGGCCGTGGTCAAAGTCGCATTGGGGCCAAGGGCCGACAGGGCGGCGGTCGCCGTCAGGACTTTGACCGTCGAAGCCGGCACCAAGCCCCGGCCGCCATCGAGCCCGAACAACTCCTGGCCGGTCAGCAGATCCCGCACCGAAACCCCCAGCCCGCCAGCCAACTCGGCCGGAATCGCGGGCTCGCCCTCGATGGCGGCGGCGCCGCTGGCGGCGGTCAAGGTCTCAGCTAGGACCGTGCGGGCGGCCGCGTCCGCGATCGCCGCCTCAGACGGCATAGTCGCGTCCGGGTCCAAAGCCTCAGCCACGGCCAGCACCTGCGCCCCCGGCAGCGTCCCGGCCAGCCCGCCGCCTGACGCGGCCACCAGCGCGGCGGAAGATGCGCCGGCGGGGTGGGCGGACGGCATCGTGCAGGCCAAAAACGCCCCCACGCACAGCGCCGCTGGGACGCCGCGCCGGGCGCGTTTCACCCTTCCGCTCACATAAGCCAGACTAGATGGAAACACCCGCCGACCAACCCACCTGGGGGCAGACATGTCGAAGCCAAGCTACAAGCCAGCGCTGCGCACCACGCACTCGGACGGAACGGGCACCCGCCCGCTCGAGTTCGACGTCACAATCGAAATCCCGAAAGGGTCCCGCAACAAATACGAATTGGATCACCAAACCGGGCGCATAAGGCTTGACCGCATGCTTTTCACGGCCACGCGCTATCCCGATGATTACGGTTTCGTCGAGGGCACGCTAGGCGCGGACGGCGACCCGCTTGACGCTCTTGTGCTGCTTGACGAGCCAACCTTCCCGGGCTGTTTGATCCGCTGCCGCGCCCTCGGCATGTTCCGCATGACGGACGAGGCCGGCGGCGACGACAAAGTCCTTTGCGTGCCCGCCCACGACACGCGCGCCTCGTGGCGGCTCGATATCGATGACGTCTCCGAATTCCACCGGCTCGAAGTGCAGCACTTTTTCGAGATTTACAAAGATCTCGAGCCCGGCAAATCAGTCGAGGGCTCGCACTGGACCGACCGGGCCGGCGCCGAAGCCGAGATCTTGGCCTCGATCAAGCGGCTCGAGGAGGCCAAGGGCAACGGCCACAGTTGATTTCTCAACATCAGATGGACGATGCCGTCCGCCCAGTTCAGGGGCCGGCGACTTCGCCTTGGAGGTAGATGGACGATGCCGTCCGGGCCTTTTCGGGGGTCGGTTACTTGACTCTGCCGGCGTATTGGACGGTGCCTGACCAGCGGATCGGGATCTCGCGGATGTTCTTGCCGGCGCTGGGCGCCTCGATCATATTGCCGTTGCCGGAATAGATGGCGACGTGGTGGAGGTCAGAGCCCCAGAAGATGAGGTCGCCGGGGCGCATCTGGTCATATGGGATCTTGGTGGCGGCGTAATACTGGTCGGCCGCGACGCGGGGGATGCGTTTGCCGCCGCCATTGAGCCAGGCCTGCGAAGTCAGGCCGGAACAGTCGAATGATGACGGTCCGGTGCCGCCCCACTGGTACGGCTTGCCGATCTGCTGGCGCGCCCAGGCCACTGCGGCCAGGCCGGCCTCCGCGCCGGAGGACTGGTCTGGGGCCGGGTCTTGTGTGACTGTGTCCTCAGTTGGGTCCGGGGCTGGGCTGGGCGCGGGCGTTGGCGCTGGCGCTGGCGCTGGCGTGGGCTGGGTTGGGCTGGGCTGGGCGCTCTCGCGTTGGCGGCGCGCTTCCTCATCCTTTTCACGCTGGCGGCGTTCCTCGGCGGCCTGCGCGGCCTCAAGCGTGATCTGCTGCTTTAGAGCCAGGACTTGCAGCAGTTCTTGGTGGCGGACCTCGGCTTCCGCCTGGGCTTTGATGGCCGTCTCAGCCGCTTGCTGGGCCGCTGAGGCCGCCTGGGCGGCCTGGTCCGCCTTCTCCTCGCGCAGTTTGATGGCCGTCTCGGCCCGCTTGCCGTCCTGCTCAGCCGCCTGTTTGGCGAGGGCGAACTTGGCTGCGGCGCGGTCAGTCGTGGAGCCCACGACGTACAGCAGCGCGCTCTTGTTCATGGCCTCCTCGATGCCGCCGGAGGTCAGCAGCGGCTCAAGCTGGGCGATGTCGGAGCCGGATTGGGCGTTCATGAGGGCCAGACGGGCCAGGGCGCCGCGGGCCGCTTCCAGATCGATGGCTGACTGGTCGGCGGCTGCTTGGGCGGCCTCGGCCGCTTCGGTGGCGGCGCCGAGTTCTTCTTGGGCTTTGTTGTAGGCCTCGGCTGCGGCGCCGGCGGCGGCCTCAGCCTGGGCGGTTTGCTCTGCCAAGCTGTCCAGCATGCCTTCGACTTCCGCCACCGAGGCGGCGGCCAGTTCTTCCTGCCGCTTCGCCTCCGTTACCGCCGCGTCTGAGCCGGGGGCCGGCGACGGGTCGGCAAGGGCGGGGGTGGCCAGGGCAAAGGCGGTTCCTAGGGTGACCGCGATCAGCCCGAAGCGGGTCAGGCGCGACTGGTGTCGGCGCATGGCTTGGTCCTAACCGCGCCCGCGCCGTCGCGCGAGCGCTGCGTGGGAAGACAGCAACTCGCCCTAGCTTACCCCATTGGCAACATAAGTCACAGCGGCAACTGCATCAACATGTGGCTCTTTGGCCGCGGTTGGGTGGGCCTGGTGGCGGCTAGAAGCCTGTCAGTGGGACGCCCAACTGCTCGGCCAGTCGCTCGACGTGGCCCGGGGCCTTGACGGCGTAGTCCGCCAGCGTGATCTTCCCATCGCCGTCGATGACGAAGGTTGAGCGGATCACGCCGATCGACTTGCGCCCGAACACGATGTGCTCGCCCCAAGCCCCGTAGTCCTCCAAGACCTTGTGGTCCGGGTCCGCCACCAGGGTGAATTGGATGCCCAGCTTCTCCGAGAAGCCCGCGATGCTCTCGGCCGTGTCCGGCGAGATGCCGACTATGACGTAGCCCGCCGCGTCGAAGTCGGCGTAGGCGTCGCGGAAATCGCGCGCCTCGAGCGAGCAGCCGGGAGTGAACGCGGCCGGGTAGGCGTACAGAATCACCTTCTTCGGACGCAACGCTGAGAGCGTGAGTTCGGGGCCGTCATCGGACTCCAAGGTGAAATCGGGGGCGGCGTCGCCGGGTTTGAGGTCTGCCATCGGGGGCCTCTCCTTTCAGGTGAAGCAGATCGGCGCCGCAGTCTGCGCGGCGGCCTCCGCCTCCATTGTCCTACGGCGCCAGGGCCTAGTTCTGGGCCAAGGCGCCCCCACGGCGCCCCCGAGGCGCCCTCAAGGAGCGGCGACGGGCGCGATTCGGCTGGCGGCGGCGCTGCCCGCCCCGGCCTG
>JAITJY010000208.1 GCA_031278675.1 Bifidobacteriaceae bacterium | reverse complement strand
GCGGCGTAACCATGTCAAGAAGATCATCTGTAAGCCGTGTGCGGGAAAACCGCACGCACGGATTGAAAGGGGGATGGGGAAACGGGCTCCACGGAGCACCGCGCCCCTGACTACCAATGCCAGACCCTAACCTGTTTCCACGATTTGCCCTCGGGGCGGTCCGTGGTGCCCTCGCCGACACGCCTGCGGTTGCCATCCAGGGGGCCAGGCAGGTCGGCAAGAGCACGCTCGCGGCGGTGGTGGCCGCAGACTCGAAAGCTAGCGTTGTGACGCTGGACAATCCGGCCGCCCTAGCCGTCGCCCGGGAGGACCCGATGGCGATTATCGGCCAATCCGCCGGCTTGGCTGTGATAGACGAGGCCCAGCGAGCGCCCGGGCTGATCCTGCCACTCAAGGCGAGCATTGACGCGGATCGGCGGCCCGGCCGGTTCTTGTTGACGGGATCGGCCGATCTGTTGAACGTCAAAGGTGTCGGCGACTCGTTGGCAGGCCGGATCGAGACTGTTGAGCTGATGCCGCTCAGTCAGGGCGAGTTAGAACGCCGGGTCGAGCCGGAGGACTTTGTGACCTGGCTGGCTGCACTGACTGCTGCGAGTGCACTGGGGGCGGAGCCGGCCGTCGGCCAATTCGGGGCGCTGGACCCGGCTGCCGTGTTCAGGGGTGGTTTGCCAGAACCCGCCCAGCGCACCGAACTGCGGGCCCGGCGGTGGTTCACCTCTTACGTTGCCCGGTTGGCCGGCCATGATGCGCGCGAGCTGGCGCACGGCGGATATGCGGATCGCCTGCGTGCCTTGCTTGGACAAATTGCGGGGCGGGGCCTGTCTGAACTAGTCAAAGCCAGGGTCGCTCGCGACCTGGACGTGGCTGAGTCTACGGCGGATGGTTATCTGCGCCTGGCTCGGGACATGCGTTTGATGATAGAGTTCCCCGCCTGGAACCGTGCTCCCATGAAGCGTCTGACTCGTCGGCCTAAGGTGTGTCTAATGGACACGGGGCTGGCCGCTGCATTGGCTGGCTTCGCCTCGGCGAAGGTCGCTGGGGTGGGCGGGCGCGAGTACTACGGCGCCCTGGTCGAGCAGTTCGTTGCCCTGGAGTTGGCCAAGCAGAGTGGCTGGAGTGCTACGCCATTTGACTTGTACCACTTGCGGGATCTTGATGGTCTTGAGGCCGATCTGGTGGTCGAGACCGATCAGAACACTCTGATCGCCATCGAGGTCAAAGCCACCAGCACGCCGGTAGCTAAACACTGGCGCAACTTGGCTGCTCTGCGGCGCCGCTTGCCGGAGCGGGATTTCATCGGTGTGCTGTTGCACACCGGCTCGTTCGCGGCCCGGCTGCACGATTGGCTTCATGTTCTGCCGATTACGGCCCTGTGGCGTCACCGGGCGGCGAACCTGGGCGCTGCGCAACGCCGTGGCGGTCACCGCATGGAGTCCGGAGTCTAGATGGTTGATTCAGGGTTGCCCGATGCCGTGCGGTTCGTCCCAGCCCCGGGCGTCGGTACCGGCACGGTCCCGTTGACCGACCCCTCAGCGCTGTCTCAGCAGCGCCCGCCGCGCGTGCGGAGGGTCTTGCGGCGGTCTCCCGGCGGTCTCACGCAGTGCGCCCGCCTTGTGTCCGAGGATCGCGGGCAAGGGATGGGGCGTAGCTTGGTAGACTGCCATGCGGCACCTGTGCGCTGCTCGGCTGCGGAATATGGCGGGGCGATGGCGCGTTGACGGGCTAGACCCAACTCACAGAAGTAAGGATTATTGAGCGATGGCCTCCAAGACGGCTGATGTCCGGCCCAAGATCACCCTCGCCTGCACCGTGTGCAAGGAACGCAATTACATCACGAAGAAGAACCGTCGCAACGACCCCGACCGGATGTCGTTGGCCAAGTTTTGCCCGCGCTGCCGCAAGCACACCGAGCATCGCGAAACTCGTTGACCTCTGGTGCGCCCTGACCCGTCTTTCGCCGGTCGGATCTATCCACCTGGCCCGCCTTACCAGGTGGGGCGGGAGAAGTTGCGCGAATTCGCCGCCGCCACCGGCGCCACCGTCCCCGCCTGCTTCGATCCGGCTGCGGCCGGTGCCCTGGGCTACGCGGATGTAGTCGCGGCGCCGACGTTTGCGGTCGTCATCGCGCAACGGGCCGAGGCTGCCTATGCGGCCGATCCTGCGGCTGGAATCGATTTCAGTCGGGTGGTGCACGCTGAAGAGTCGATCGTTTTGCACCGGCCAATCATCGCCGGCGACTGGTTGACGCCTACGCTGCGCGTTGTCGGCGTGCGCCAGCGCGGCGCGATCGCCATGGTAACGACCGAGGTCAAGCTCGCGGATCCGGCTGGCGTGCCGGTCGCGTCGGTCACGTCGGTCCTAGCCGTGCGCGATGCCGCCCCGCCCGCCGATGCCGTCCCTCCCGCTGCGCTCTCCGCTCCGCCCGCAGATGCTGCGCTTCCGATCCCGCCCGCCGATGCCGCCCCTCCCGCCGCGCTCTCTGCTCCGCCCGCAGATGCGGCCAGCTTGGGAGCGGGGCCGCCGGAACGCGTGCCGGGAGTCGTCGGGGAGCTGAATGCGGGCGCCGGGGGCCTAACGAGCGGCGCCGAATGGCGCGCCGGGGACCAACTGGGGCCCGTCGAAGTCTCGCTCACGCGCGCTGACCTGGTGCGTTATGCGGGCGCATCGGGGGATTTCAACCCGATCCACTGGTCGGACGCGGCGGCGCGGGCGGCTGGCCTGTCCGGCGTCATAGCCCACGGCATGGCGACCATGGGCTACGCCATCCAGTTCTTGGTCACCCGCGTGGGGGACCCGGGCGCCATCGCTGAATACTCGGCCCGCTTTGTCCGGCCAGTCCCGGTCCCGGAAGGCGGCGCGGCGCAGCTACACATTTCGGGGGGCATCGTCGCCGTCGTCGGCGCAGCCGCCACGGTCAACCTGACGGTCGAATCGCAAGGCGTACGAGTCCTAGCCAGAACCCAAGCCAAAATCCGCCTCTCCGGTTAGCGCTCACATGTCCCGGGCCGCCCGGCCCGCCCGGCAGATAGGGTGGAGGGCGTGCTGGCTACCCGGTTGCCTCTGGCTTCGCCCGCAGTGCGGGTCGGCGCGCCGCCGGCCCTGAGCCAACTGACCACCTTCAGGTTAGGCGGGCACCCGGCGCGGATCGTGGATTGTGACACGGATACGCAGGTGATCAGCGCCATCGCCGATTCAGACCGCCACGGCCGCAGGATTCTTGTCCTGGGAGGCGGATCGAACTTGGTGGTGGCGGATCGCGTCGATGATCTGATTGTTGTCCGAGACCGCCGCAGCGCCGTCCACGCCAGCGTGGAAGATGGGCGCGTGCGCGTCAGCGCCCAGGCCGGCGCGGCGTGGGATGCGTTGGTGGAGTGGACCACTGCGCAGGGCTGGGCGGCACTCGCGCCGCTGTCCGGGATTCCGGGCAGTGTCGGGGCACTGGCGGTGCAGAATGTGGGCGCGTATGGGGCGTCGGCCAGTGACGTGATTAGCCTGGTCAGAGCCTATGACCGGGCGACTGGCCAGGTCGGCGAGCACCCCGCGCAGACCCTGGCGTTCGGCTACCGCGATTCTGCCCTGAAACGCTCGGTCGCCCAGTTCGGCGGTATCACGCCGCGCTGGGTTGTGCTAGAAGTAGTTTTCGACCTAGGCGCCCAACCCCAGCCCGATGCCGTCGCCCCAACTCCCAGCCCCAGCCCGCCCGGCGCTCCAGCCGACGGCATCGGGCGAGTCGGCGCGGCCTATGACCAGCCTGCGGCTGAGCCCGGTACCCCGGCCACGCCCGCCGACCCGGCCTTTTCCCCGGGAGCCGCTGGGCGAGTCGGCGTGGCCTATGAGCAACCTGGGGTTGGGTGCGGCGGTCCGGTCTGCGGCATCGGGCAGGTCGGCGCGGCCTATGAGCAACCTGGGGTTGGGTGCGGCGGTCCGGTCGGCGGCATCGGGCAGGTCGGCGTGAACTATGACCAACTTGCGGCGGCGCTGGGGGTTCCGGTTGGGAGCAGCGCTCCGGGCGCGGCGGTTCGGGCGGCGGTGCTGGCCATCCGGCGGAGCAAGGGCATGGTGCTTGACGCCGCTGACCACGACACTTGGTCGGCCGGTTCTTATTTCACCAACCCGTTTGTTACGCCCGCCCAGGCGGCGGCGCTGCCCGCCGATGCGCCGCGTTTCGAGGCGGCGGGCCAGGTCAAGACATCGGCTGCGTGGCTCATGACGCAGGCCGGGATTGGGCGGGGCTACGGGATCGGGGACCGGCCCCGCGTCACCACTTCCACCAAACATGTGCTGGCGCTGACCAACCGGGGCGGCGCGAACGCCGCCGACGTGCTGGAGTTTGAGCGCTGGATAGTCGACCGTGTTCGCCGGAGCTTCGGCATTGCGCTGACGCGCGAACCAGTGCTAATCACCTGAGCCGCCCCGCGCGGTCTATCTCCGACCCTCAGCATGACCGCAGCATCACCGCAGGTCAGAGTGCCGGACCCGTTTGGGCAGGAGATAAATTGAAACACTCGCCGCCGCAGACGGCGCCAAGTGCGGACGGCGCCAAGTGGGGACGGCGCCAAGTGCAGACGGCGCCAAGTGCGGACAGCGCCAAGTGCGGACGGCGCCTAGTGCGGACGGCGCGAAGCGCAGACGGCGCCAAGTGCGGACGGCGCCAAGTGCGGACGGCGCTAAGGGCAGTCGGGCTTTGCTCAAAGCCCTGGCGGGGGAGGGGCCAGCCACCGGTCAATCCCGGATAGGAGTTTCCGTTTGGACGCAGTAGTTGCGCGGGACGCCTGGACCGAGGCGCGGGCGAGTTCGGCCAACTCCGAGTCGGTGAAACCGTGTGCTTCGCGCGCTAGCCGGTACTGGTCGACCAAGCGGGCCCCGAAAATCAGTGGGTCGTCCGCGCCCAATGCGACGCGCCCGCCTGCAGCGACTATCTGGCGCAGTGGCACAGCGGACGCATCCGGGTAAACCCCAAGTGCCACGTTGGACCAGGGACACAACTCGAAGGCAACGCCGGCTCCGGTGATCTGGTCCAGGACCGCTGGGTCTTCGGTGGCGCGCACCCCATGCCCAATCCGGTCCGGGTTCAATTCCCGGAACACAACGCCGGCGTGATCAGCCCCCAGCAACTCGCCGCCGTGCGGCACCGAGGCGAGGCCAGCCCGCCGCGCGA
>JAITJY010000178.1 GCA_031278675.1 Bifidobacteriaceae bacterium | reverse complement strand
CCTAGGGTTCGACCGGGCCGGTTTCGAGCACGCCGGTTCATGGGAGATTTTGGACGATGCCGCCCAGACCCTCCGCAACGCCCGCCCCGCTTGGGAAGTCCACGGAGGAGCGGACGGCGATGTCCGCGAAGCCAACTGGAGAGCGCGGCGCGGGCAAGTCGGCATCGTCCATGGGGGACCGCCCTGCCAACCGTTCTCCCACGCTGGGAGGCAGCGCGGCGCGGCTGACCCGCGCGACATGTGGCCCGAATTTGTCCGAGCTGTCCTGGAGATCGGCCCTGAGGCCTTCGTTGCGGAGAACGTTGCGGCGCTCGCCACCAGACGGTTCGCCGCCTACGTGGATGACACGATCCTGCGGCCGCTAAACGCCGCTTACACAGTCCACTGCGTTGCTTTGCAGGCTTACGACTTCGGTGTGCCGCAAGCACGGCGGCGGATCGTGTTTGTCGGATTCAAGTCGGCGGCTGCTGCGAAGCGTTGGCGCCCGCCCACCCCGACGCATCGGGCCGTGGGTACTTTGGACGACGGCCGCCCCGAGGTGATGGGCCTGCGCCGGGCCCTCGGGCTGCCCGACATAGGTCGCGACGACGTGTGCCCAACCATCCGCAGCGGGTTGACAGGGCCGCGGCACACCACATCAATTCTGAACAGCGTTTCAGCGAAACGGAAGTTTGAGGCGCTCAGGGTGTGGCCCAACGGGGTCGCCGCGACCCGTGAAGCCGCGCGTGCTTATGTCGCCAAGAACGGCCATTTCCGCCTCTCGGTCCCGGATGTGGCCTTGCTCCAGGGTTTCCCGGAATCGTGGCCGTTCGTCGGCGCGGTCTACATGCGGTTGGGGCAAATTGGGAACGCGGTTGCGCCCCCGGTTGGCTACGCGGTGGCCCGCTGCGTGGCGGATGCCCTGCGGAAATAGGCGCGCACCAGTTC
This sequence comes from Bifidobacteriaceae bacterium, assembly GCA_031278675.1. Lineage (GTDB taxonomy): Bacteria > Actinomycetota > Actinomycetes > Actinomycetales > WQXJ01 > JAIRTF01. The sequence continues at coordinate 14,752 of JAITJY010000178.1, read as the reverse complement.
GCGCAGCCGAGCCGCGTGCTCCTCGGTGATCCGCTCAAACCGGTCGAAGAATGCCGCCTCGATATGCGGGTTGTTCAACGTCGCTGCGCCCACGCCCCTCGGGCACTGTCAAGTTGAACAACTGGACCATCTCACGCTCGCGGGAGTCATCCTGAACAGCCACCCTCTTATGGTGCCACTTCCCCTGTGCATTGTCCGCGCTGGTGGCGGGGCGCTGCGCACGGGCCTAGACGACGGCATCGTCCATGGTGGGCTCCGCGCTGGTGGCGGTGCGCTATGCACGATGCCGACCGGGCGGTCCCAGCAGCCCGGCGGTGGGCGCGGTGGCCGGCCGAGGACGTTAGCATGGGGCGGTGGCTGCGGTCCTGACATTGCTGGAGGCGCGGCGGATTGTGCTGGTGGCGCAGTGTTTCGGGGCGGCGCGAACGGGCCCGCCCAGCCAGCGCCGGGCTGACCGGGTGACGCGGCGACTCGCCCAATACCAGCTCGATTCCGTCAACGTGTTCACTCGGGCCCATGCGATGCCGCTGTTCAGCCGACTGGGCGAATATGACCAGGGGTGTTTGGAGGGTGGGCCGCTGTTCGAATATTGGGGGCACGCGGCCAGCCTGATCGACCTTGACCTGTACCCCTGCTTCGAGTTCCGCCGCCAGGAGGCGCGGCGCTGGGCCTGGGGCCGGATGCGGCAGCTAGCCGACCACCAGCCGCAACTCATCGAAGCGGTGCTGGCCGAGGTGGCAGAGCGGGGGCCGCTAACGGCGCGGGAGATTGGTCTGGGGCGGCCCAAAGCGGCGGGCGGCTGGTGGGAATGGTCGGAGGCGAAGACCGCGCTGGAGTGGCTGTTCCGCTGCGGTGAGGTGGCTGTGACCAGGCGCAACAGGCAGTTCGAGCGTCTTTACGACCTGCCTGGGCGGGCCATCCCGCTCCCCCATCTGGCCGAGGCGCCGCTGGACCGGGAGTCGGCGCACCGCGTCCTGATAGGCCGGGCGGCGGCCGCCCTGGGTGTGGCGAGCGCCCGGCACCTGGCCGACTACTTCCGCACAGAGCTGGCTGAAACCCGCATCGCCATCCAGGCGTTGGCCGTAGCTGGGCAACTGGAGGAAGTCGCAGTGCCCGGCTGGAAAGAACCGGCCTGGCTGTGGGCGCCAGCCGCGCAGCCGCGCCAGGTCCAAGCCAACTGCCTGATCAGCCCATTCGACAATCTGGTGTTCGAGCGCCGGCGGCTCTACCAGCTATTTGGCGTCGACTACCGGATCAGCATCTACACCCCGGCCGAGCGGCGCACCCACGGATACTACGTCTACCTGTTCCTGCGGGGAACACGGTTCGCTGCCCGGGTCGACCTCAAAGCTGACCGGCAGCGTTCGCGCCTCCTGGTGCAATCGGCCTGGCTAGAGGATGCGGGCGCGCCTCGCGCCCAGGCGGAGGCGGACGGCCTTGCACTGGCCGCCGAATTGCGGCGGGCCGCCGCCTGGCAGGGCCTGACCAGCATTGAGGTGGCGGACAGGGGCACTTTGGCGGCGCGGTTGCGCGCCGCCCTGGCGCGGCCTGCGACGGCGGACTAGGCCTGGGAGAGCGTTGTTCAACGCTCTCCCAGGCCGTCCGTCAGCCCCGGCGGGGCGGGGGTGGAGGCCCAGTTCAATTGTGCAGATATTGTGAAGATGAAAGGGTCGCGGGCGCGGGTTTATGCGGGGCGGGTCTTGGGGGTGCGGGAGGGCCCGCAACTCGAAAGCGTCCGCTCCCAAGGCCACCAACGCTTGGACCGCTCACTGGGGGGGATGCGCACCTGACCGGTTTGCGGTACTGGGGGCACGGCATCGGCCTTCGGCGGCGCCGCGTTCGACGGGTTCCCTGCAGCGGAAGTTGCAACCCGCTGGGCACGCCAGACTGGACCATCCGGCGGGCGGCACTGAGCGGCCGGGCGCGGCGGGCATCGGGAATCTGCCCGGCTTGGCGCAAGGTCCGGCGGAACGGTGCGCCGGCGAAACATCTCCGTTATCAACCCGTGCCACAATTGGGGTAAAGCCCGGCGGAGGGAGCGGATCAATGACAGTAACGATGACGGGATCAGCCACGGTGGCGCGGGAAAGCGCGATTGACTGGAACACGAAACGCGGTTCCAGCCTGCGGGTCAAACAGCTGCGGGAACTGAGCGAGACCACAGCTCCGAGTATCTCCTTAGAGCGCGCCCTAATCGAAACTGAGATTTACGCAGAACACGAGGGCAAAGTGCCGGTACCGGTGCTGCGCGGCCTGTTTTTCCGGGAGCTGATGCGCCGCCGCACGCTCTACCTCGGGGACGGCGAACTGATCGTCGGCGAAAAGGGCACCGGGCCGCAGAGCGCACCCACCTTCCCCGAACTGTGCTGCCACACCCTCGAAGACCTCGACAACATGGCCCAGCGGGAACGGGTCTCATTCGCTGTAACAGCCGAAGACAAGCAACTCCAAGCCGAGGTCATCATCCCGTTCTGGGCTCAACGAGCCACCATGACCAAAATGCGCCAGGCGTTGCCCCGCGAGTGGCACCTACTGTTCGAAGCGGGCCTTTACACCGAATTCATGCAACAGCGTGGGCCCGGCCACACGGTGGCCGGCGGCAAAATCTACGGCCACGGCTACCTCGATCTAATTGACCAGATCGATGCCGCGTTGGCCCAGATCGATTACGGCGCCGACATGTCCGCCGCCGCGCGGCAAGCCGAACTCGAAGGGATGCGTCTGACCTGCGAAGGCATGGTCATCCTGGGGCAGCGCTACGCCGCGCTAGCTCGCGAAACCGCCGCCCAGACCGTTGACGCGGCCCGGCGCCGCGAACTGGAAGAACTGGCCGCCACCTGCGACGTTGTGCCGGCGCACGCCCCCCAAACGTTCCGCCAGGCGGTGCAAATGTACTGGTTTACGCACATCGGCGTGACTTCCGAGATGAACAACTGGGACGCCTATTCCCCTGGCAAATTAGATCAGCATTTGGAGCCGTTCTACAACCGTGAAATTGCCGCCGGGACACTCACCCGAGAACAGGCCAAAGAATACTTGGAATGCCTGTGGATCAAGTTCAATAACCAACCGGCGCCGCCGAAGGTTGGAATCACGCTGAAAGAAAGCGCCACTTATACCGATTTCTGCAACATCAATACAGGCGCGCTGCGCCCGGATGGGACCAGCGGCGTGTCAGACGTGAGCTACCTCATCCTGGAAGTGATGGACGAATTGAAACTGCTCCAACCCAGTTCCAATGTCCAGATTTCCCGGAAAACCCCAGAGCATTTCCTGCGTGAGGCGGTCAAGATCTCCCGGAAGGGTTGGGGCCAGCCCGCATTCTACAATTCCGAAGCTATCCTGGCCGAACTGTTGTACATGGGCAAATCGCTTGATGACGCCCGTGAGTCGGGGATCGCTTCGGGTTGCGTGGAGACGGGCACCGCCGGCAAGGAAGCCTATGTCCTGACCGGATATCTGAATGTGCCGAAGATACTCGAACTGGTGTTGCACCGGGGCTATGACCATTACACCGGCACCCAGGTGGGCCTTGACCTAGGCGATCCGCGAGACTTTGCCACCTATCAGCAACTCTATGACGCATTCTGCGCGCAATTGAAGTATGTCGTGGACGTGAAGGTGGCCGGAAATAACCTCATTGAGAAACTGTTCATGGACACCATGCCAGTCCCTTTGCTATCGGTCATCACCGACGATTGCCTAACTCGCGGCGTCGATTATAATTGCGGCGGCGCCAGATATAACACCAGCTATATCCAGTGCGTCGGCATAGCCACAGTCACCGATTCGTTGGCGGTGGCAAAAAAGCACATTTTCGAGGACGCCGACCTGACCATGGCAGAATTGTTAGAGGCCTGCGCCGCAGATTTCGTCGGTTGCGGCAAGGTTTTCGACCTGGTGTTCAACCACACCCCGAAATACGGGAACGATGACGACTACGCCGACTCGATCCTCCAAACCGTGGTGGGTTCGCTCCAGGAGACGATTGCCTCTCGCCCCACCCCGAAAGGCGCCAAAACAGTTGTGGAATTCTTACCGACCACCTGTCATGTGTATTTCGGCCAGGTCATGGAGGCCTCCCCCAACGGCCGCCACAAGGGCATCCCGCTCCCGGACGGCATCTCCCCGGAAAAGGGCGCCGACCGCCACGGCCCGACCGCCGTGATCAAATCCGCCGCCAAGATTGACCAACTCAAGACCGGGGGCGCCCTGCTCAACCAGAAGTTCACCCCGTCGGTGATCGCCGGCGACAAGGGTTTGGCCGCAGTCGCCGCCCTGATCCGGACCTATTTCGCGATGGACGGCCACCACATCCAGTTCAACGTGGTTGACCGCGCCACACTGCTTGAGGCCCAGCGCCACCCTGAGCGCCACTCAGACCTGATAGTGCGGGTCGCCGGCTACTCCGACTACTTCAACAACCTCGATAGAGCGCTCCAAGACGAGATCATCGCCCGCACCGAACAGCCCATCGCCTAACAAGAAGGTAACCGTCCGCGCAGGTCAGCGCGCCACGCCCAACATTATGTCCGATGACGTTTCCCCCACCCCAGCGCGCCCCCGGTAGCCGCGCACCCAGCCGCCGATCCCCGCCCCCGCCAGGGCCTTGAGCAAAGTCGGCCCGCGCCTGGCGCTGTCTGCGGCGTCGAGTGTTTCAATTTATCTCCTTTCCGGTGGCGAGTGTTTCAATTTATCTCCAGCCCAACCAAGCCCAGTGCTCTGACCTGCGGTGACGCTGAGGGCGGGAGATAAATTGAAACACTCGACGAAACCCAGGAGATAAATTGAAACACTCGCGGCCCCAAGCCGACGACTGTCATCTACCAGCCCATCGCGGCCCCCGCACCTCGGCACGTCTGCGGCGATAGCAGCCGCATCTTAGACTGATGCGTGTGATGCGCTAGACTGATGATATGCGCACCACCGTTGCGATAGCTGATCCGCTCCTCCAATCGGCGAAGGAGCGCGCGGCCGCCCAAGGCCTAACACTGGGGCAGTTCATTGAGGACTCGATCCGCTTGCGGTTGGCCGCAGCCGACGAGGCGGTAAAGCCTCGTGATGTCAAATTACCGTCCGTGCCGGGAAGGCCCAGGGCAGGTGTTGACATGTTGTCCAATCGCGCTGTCTTCGATTTCCTCGACGAGGAACCGAATCCGTGATAGTCGCTGACGTAAACGTGCTGGTGGCCGCACACCGGTCAGACCATCCCGCCCACGCGGTCGCCACCCGGGAGCTGTCCGCCCGGCTCGCCCAGCCTGGTGGCGCGGTGCTGGTACCGGCCGTGTGCTGGGCCGGACTCATGCGCATCGCCACCAACCACCGGGTCTTTGTGAATCCTTCGACCCCAACCCAAGTCCGTGAGTTCGCGGGAGCGGTAATGGACGCCCCCGCGTACCGGGACTTCGCGGAGCCGGAAGGGTTGGCAGCCCGGTTCCTTGATCTTTGCATCGCCTCGAATGCGACGGCCAACCTCGCGCAAGACGCTCTCATCGCGGCGGTAGCCGCGTCGTTTGCTTGTCCAGTACTCACCTTCGACACCGACTTCTACCGCTTCACAGGCCTCGCAGTGACCCTCCTCCAACCCTCAGCCTGATCAGACCAACCGCGTGAGGCGGGCCCCGCCTGCGGACGGCTAACCTAGCGGCAGCTCGATGGTCGTAGTCCCGGTTGCCGCCAGCACCGCTGCGGGCACGCGCACCTCGGCCAGCGCCGGGCGCCCGGAGCGCACCTGCGCCAGCCCCGACAAGTCCAGCGACCACCCCGGTGAGGCGGTGTCAAATGTACGTATGACGGCATCGACCTCTACCTCGGCAGATGCTTGCCGCAACCGAACCGTCGCGGAGTGCCCGGAAGGGGCGACGGTCAGGCGATCGATCCGGGCGGCATCGGCCACAACGAAACGCCCCAACTCACTTACAACCACCCCCCGCCCGATCCCGTCCCACGGCTCCACCGCAAACCCCCCGCCCGGCGCTGGCCCGACCCGACAGCCATAGCCGGTGCGGCCACCGTGGCCGTCCGCCACCACGTAGCTCCTGGCACAGCGTAAGTAGGCATACAGGCCGAGGTCCGTGTCAAGGGATCGAGGGTCGAACCCGATGCGGTCAGGCCACCACGTGAACCAGCCGCGACAGCCGCCATTGCCCAGCAACGTGGTCAGGAAGCTGGCCAAACCGCCCCACCCAAGGCGTAAGAAATCCTCGTTGCCGGTCCTGTCGAACGCCGACAACAGCACCTCAGAGTTCTGCGGGGTCCCGTACCAGCAACACACCGAACCACGCTCGTCGTTGCCGTAGCGGAACCAGGACGCCTGGTAACCGGCTCGCATCGCGCGGGTCACCCGGACCGTCCGTTCAATCAAGTCCGGGTCGCCACGCCGCAACGCGGCCGCGTAGACCTGCGCGTGGGCGGTCTGGTCAATGAACAACTCGGACCCGAACGGGTATGGATCAGCAGCGATGTGGTCACTGTAGCGCGCCAAACAACCGCTGAGTCTGTCGTAGCCTACCGGGTCAGCCTCGCGTAGCTCATCCAGCAGTTCGAACTGGAACGCCCCGCCTGGCGCCCCGGCCAGCCTGGTGATGCCGACTTCGTAACCCGCCACGAGTGTCCGCCAAGCCAACTCCAAGTAGTCGCCCGGTGCGCGCTCGCCCAGGCCGAATCGGCTCGCCATCAGGTACATCGCGTGATAGAGCGCTCCAGCCAGGACATAGTTGTTGAACCTGGTGGTCTCAGCGCTTTGGGCTTTGGACCAGCCGGTCCCCGAAGGGCGTGGCGCCTGCCACGCCAGGCCACGTTTAATCAGGTAGGTGACAGGATCCTGGAGCTTGCCCCACAAGAACCGCGCAATGAAGTCCTCCAAAGCCGCGATTTGGCGCCGCACCGGGATCAGCGCGTTCTTGTAGGCCAAGACCATGGCGATCGGCAGCGCGTACTCATCCGACCCGCCCACCTGCCATGTCTCGTCGCTGGCGAGATAGACGCACTGGCGGTCATGGTCATACGGCAAGAAGGCGCCGTCCCGGCCGAACGGGTCCGCCGGATTGTTGAACTGCTGCCGCTCAACTATGAAGACGCTCCGCGCCGCGAACCCCGCGTTAGGCGCAGTGGTCGCATAGAGTTGCGCCCGGGTCCACCGACCCGAGTTGTAGCGCACCAAGATGACCTTCTCCCCCGGCGTGGTCAGCTCAATCTCCCAGCAGCGCCGCTCCGACGGGGTAGACACGCCAGGCCGGTCAACGGGAGCAAGGTGGACGTTACCCGTTTCGACGATGCCGCGCACGTCCCGTCCGCCCAAGACCTCCATGGTGATCGCCTGCCCAACTGGCACCGCCGGGGAAGGGCTTAGATCAATGAAGACCTGCCCGTTGGCAATTACCTGGTCGCGGACCTCCGCCAGGTTGTCCAGCAAGGCGAACTGGAACTCGTCGACATGGGCCTCGCCTGGGGCCAGCACCGTCGAGGCGTGCCCGTTGAACCATTCACTTTGGCGCTGCCGGTTGCCCAACCAAGCCCGCGTGGCGCGCGTCGCCCGGGACAAGGTGGCCACCGCCGTTGGCCCTTCGAACACGCAACTCCATTGGTCTGCCAGCGCCGGGTCAATTTGGAACGCAGTTTCCCAGGCCGAGTCCCCCGCCGGCCCTAAGAATAAGACTGGCCCAAGCCCACTCGGCGTCTGATACAACGCATAAGAGCCATGCCCCGAGATGTGCAAGTGCTGTTGGAGCCGCTCCTCATGCCAGCGCCGCTGCCAGATGCCTCCCGAACGGCCCGGGTTTGACTCCGCGCCGGCGAACAGCCCCGCGTAATCCAGGTTGAACATCAGCGGGTAGCTGACTTCACCGACCTCAAGTGGTTCTGCTCCCTGGTTGCGCAGTTCGATCCGCCAGCGCAGGCCGTCCGGGCCGGCCAACCAATCCTGTCGCAACTCCAAGGCGCGCAATCCTCCGGCCGGCGGCGCGACGGCGGCATGATGCACTGTGAAGCGGCCCGGTCCCTCGTCTAGCTCCGGGGCCGGCGCGCCTTGCGTCCCGCCGGCCCGCCAGGCGCCCTGGTGCCACACCTGCCAGGACACATCACCCAAGAACGGCCCGTCCCGAAGGGACGGGTATGAGGTGTTCTCGGACGTAGCCGCCAGTTCGAGGCGCCCGCCCCGCGCCCTGCGCAAGGACGCGACAGTGCCCCGGCGGGCATCGAAGTGGATTTCCAGCGAGTCGGTTATCAGTCGCCCCATGGGGATCTGGTCCTTTTGGTCAGAACTTCATTGAGCCGGCCGCGAGGCCGCGCAGGTAATAGCGCTGCAAGAACAAGAACAAGACCAGGCACGGGATCATTGAGAAGACCGCGCCCGCCTCCAGCAGCCCCAGATCAATCTCGCCGTAGGCGCTGGTCTGCAAGTTCGCCAACGCCACCGGCAGGGTGAGCTTACGATCCGTGTTGATGTAAATCAGCGCGGCCAAGAACTCACTCCAGCCGTACAGGAAGGCGTAGAGCGCCACCGTAGCAATACCGGGCAGCACCAGCGGGAAAAAGATCCGCCGCATTATCTGGAACGTACTAGCGCCGTCGATCAGCGCTGCTTCTTCTAATTCAGTGGGCACCGCCAGGAAGGTATTGCGCATCACGAAGACCGAGAACGGCATCTGAAATGTCAGATACACAATAATCAGACCAACCAACGAATTAGTGAGCTGCAACGCATCCAACACACTAAACAAAGGCACCAAAATCCCTTGGAATGGCACCATGAATGGCACCAGGATGGCAACAAACACAATGTTGCGCCCGGGGAAGTTGGTGCGCGCCAACGCGTAACCCGCCATCGTCGCTATGATGACCGACCCGACGGTGGTCGCGAGCGCTACCACAAAGCTGTTCATGGCGTAGTTGTGGAAGCCGGCGCCCGCGCCACGCAGCCTGAGGTAGTTCTGGATCGTGAGATCGCCAAGGGTTGACCACGACAACCCCTTGCGGGCGACCTCCTTTGATTGCAGCGAACGCAGCACGGACCACACGATGGGCACCGCAAACATCACTGCCAGGCCACCGCCGAACACGTAATAGCCGCTAGCTTGGGCGATGCGACGGCGCTTCGCCTTCTTGGAGGCGCGCGTGCTCCCGCGGGTCGGTGTAGTGAGCCGGGTCGTCATTTGATCGCGCTATCCCGGTCGCGCAGTACCCTGAGCTGCACCACGGACACGATCACCAAAATGACCACGATCACGATCGCGATGGCGGCGCTATAACCCAAGCGGTAACGAACGAAGCCCACGATATACATCCACATCACTGCGGTGACTGTGGCACCGTGGGGTCCGCCGCGCGTCATGATCCAGAACTGGTCGAACGTCAATATTCCGCCCGCCAACGTCATGATCAGCACCAGGGCGCTCATCTGTTTGACCAGCGGCAGCATGATGGACCACTCCCGGCGCAGCCAGCCGGCACCGTCCACTTTGGCGGCTTCGAATAGCTCATCAGGCACGGCCTGCATCCCGGCCATGAACAGGATCATCCCGGTGCCGACGCTCTTCCATGTGCCGATCAGGACCACCACCGCCACGGCCAGCGTGGGGCTGGTCAACGCCGAGGACAAGCCGTTGGTCAGCCCCAAGGCCTCCAGGATGCGATCAAGCAACCCGACGCCTGGTTGAAGCATCACAACGAACATGTAGCTGGCGGCGGCACCCCCAATCACCACCGGAATGAAGTACACCGTGCGCAGAATTGCCGCGCCGCGCAACTGGGCGCGCACCACCACTGCGAGGACGTAGCTGATGATCACCTGGACCGGCGTGACAATGAGCGTAAACAGCGCAGTGAAGCGAAGAGCCTCATGGAAACTGGTGTCCGTTACCAATTCTTCGAAGTTCTCCAGGCCAATGAGTCTTTCAGAACCCAGTAGCGGCCAGCTATGGAACGACATCCACGCCAACAGAAACATGGGGATGATAAAGAACGTCACCAGCATCACCAACGCCGGCGCAACAAAGATCCCTCCGAGGATTGACTTGCGGCGGGTCAGGGTTACCCCCCGTGAGGCACGCCTATTGCCTGCCTCACGGGGTGGGACCAACGGTACAACCATTTGATCAGCCGAGGCCGAGATCTTGTGCGGCCTCCTTGATCAGGGCATTCGAGTCTTCGTCAGCCTTGGCCAACAACGCAGGAATGTCACCGTCATAGACCACTGACTCCTGGAAGGCCTTATAGAAGGGCGACGAATTGTCGCCCGCGATCGCTTGCCAAGCCACAGTATTCGGGACCTGGCCACGCTCCATGGCCTTGAGCGCTGCGGCTGACGCCGGGTATTTCGCGAGGAACTCGTCATCAAGCATGTCGAGCCGGACCGGGGCCAACCCAACCTCAGCGAGGTATTCCTGCTGTTCGGGTTGCAGCATCCACTCGATGAAAGTCCAGGCCTCTTCCACGTGTTCCGACTGCGCTGTGATCGCGAGGAGGTCACCGCCGACGAACGTCGAGAAGTCGCCGTCTTTACCGGGTATTGGGGCCACCCCCACATCGACTCCGGCCGCGACTGCCGAAGCGTAGCCTTCGGGTGTGCCCACCAGGATCGCCAACTTACCGGCACTGAAGCTCTCACCCCAGGTTGCGCCCGTTTCCGACTCTTCGGCAGGATTGATATAGCCCTTTTCCCACAGGCCAGATAGGAACTCGAAGGTTGCCTCAACTGCGGGGTCCTCGGAATATACGGTGTGCTGATCGGGTCCGGGTTCACCCACTATGACATCGCCGCCGCTGGCCCAGATCAGCGGATAGGTGATGTAGGCGAGGCAAGCGCCGCAAGCGACGGGAATGGAATAGCCATAAGTGCCATCACCCAGCGCTGTGGCCTTCTGGGCGGCTTCTTCGATCTCCGCCCAGGTCGATGGCGCCTTCTCCGGATCCATCCCGATCTTGCGGAAAATATCCTTGTTGTACATCAACACCGACGGACCCGCGATATTAGGCACCGCGTAGGTGACACCTTGATACTTCGAGATGTCCATCTGGGCCGTGTTGATGCTGTCCACGAAGTCAAGGGCGTTGACTTTATCAGTTATGTCCGCCAGCAGATTCTCTGCCGAGAACAGCGGGGCCTGAATAATGTCGAGGTCCAAGATGTCCGGCGCGTCGCCGCTGCGCGAGGCAGTGGCTAGCTTAGTGACGTATTCGGCTCCACCGACACGGGTGATCTCCACGCGGATGTCGCTTTGTTGCGAATGGAACCGTTCGGCTAGTTCTTCGCTCCCGGTCCCACGGGTCCAGAACGTGAGTGTGACCTGCCCGTCGGAACCATCTTTATCACCCGAGTCTGTTCCGCCACAGGCGGTCACCACAAGAGCAGACGTTAGGGCGAGGACAAGGGCCGCACTGGCCCTGCGCCAGGGGCGACCGGCGATTCTGGTTTTGTTCATAGTTGCTCCTTAGTTGTCGTTTTGTCATCGGTGGCAGTTCGGGGTTGAAGGGTGGCCAACCTAGTCACCGGTCGGCGCGCAGCCACACGCGCATCGCTCCGGCGCCTCGGTTGGCCCATTGGAAGTAGGGAATGGTGACGAGTTGGCCAGGAACGTCACGGGCGTTGACTTCGGCCGAGCCGCCGACTGGCTGGTACAACGCCCCGGCGGCATCGACCCCTGGGACGGAACCGGCGGGCGTAGAGGCCTCCACCGTGACGGCTACGGTCGCGCCTATACCATCTTTGTCGCACGGCTGGGCCGCCAAGACGGCGCCGGGCTTGACGACCATGCCGTCGATTTCGACGTCTTCTGCCTGGTCAACAGCCTCCGCGCAATAGATCAACGGTCCGCTGCGCACCGCCAGGGCACCGCGCAGCGCGTCGGCTCGTGGGTGTGCCTGCATCAATTCCGGCTTCAGCGGCAACTCGAGGTCCACTTTTTCGCCGACTTGCCACCTCCTTCGCAGTATCAAGTAGCCGTCTTGGAGTGGGGCGTTCGTCGGCTGGCCGTCCAGGTTAATCGCGGCGCAACCGGCCCATTCGGGGAGCCGCAGGGCAAGGGTGAACGGGCCTGGGGGTGCTTGGGTAACCTCGCAGGTGATGTGCCCCGCCCAGGGGTAGTCGGTCCGCACCGTGATCCCGAATTGGCCGGCAGCGGCCGGGGCGCGCAATGACGCACACATGTACTGGTGAAGGCGGAGTTCGCTGGGCCGCGTAGTCGCGAGATACGAGGACAGCGAGGCGACCAGCCGCATAATGTTGGGCGGGCAGCACGCACAATCGAACCATTCGGAACGCTGCGCGGTGTCCACCCCATCGAGATGATCGGGGCGCCGTTGCAGCAGGTTGGAATAGAAGAAGCGCGTCCCATCAACCGAGGTGGACACAGCGAACGCGTTGTACAAAGTACGCTCGATGCCGTCCGCGTAGCGCCGTTCGCCCGTCGCCAACAGCAGCCGCCAGTTCCAGTGGATGGCAGCTACAGCGGCGCAACTCTCGTTGTAGGACCGGTCGGCGGGCAACTCGTACCGGTCGCCGAAAGACTCGTGGCTGTGCCTCGAACCCATGCCGCCCGTGATCGATGTCTTGGCCTGGGCGGTGTCCTCCCAGTGGCGGATGGCGGCGCGCAGGAGTGTGACGTCATCGTTCTCCATCGCTAGGTCCACCGCACCGCATTCGAGGTAGAGCGCCCGCACTGCGTGACCGACCAAGGAATCCATGTCCCGGAATGGCACGTGGTCCTGGATGTAACTGAGGCCCGCAGTGTGACCGATCCGCCCATGGCCGCGTCCTTCTAAGAAGTGGCTGGCGAGTTGGAGATAGCGTTCTAGCCCCGTCTCGCGATACAACTCGACCAGCGCGGTTTCAATCTCGGGGTGGCCGTCGATCCCGGGGTGGCCCTGATCGAGGAAAACGTCGACCAAGTGGTCACTGAGCTTGATGGCGACCTCAAGCAGGCCGCTGAACGCGGCGCCCCGCTCGGCGGCGATGGCCGCCTGGATCAGATGGCCAGCGCAGTACAGTTCATGGCTGGATGTGAGCTTGTCGAAGTGCGCCTGAGGCGCGACCAACTGACCCCAGGTGTTGAGGTACCCCGTGGGCTCCTGCGCGCGGCGCAGCAAGTCGGTTGTCTCCACCAAGAACTGCCGCAACGCGGGCTCTTCGGCGCGCGATAGCTCCCAGGAAACCGCCTCTAAGACTTTGTAAACATCGGAATCGATGAACACCAGGCCGGTGAAGTCACTGGGATTGCCCCCCCCCCGGCCATTTTGAAGTTATTCAGGCTGCCGCTGGTAGCTAGGCGCTCTAGGGCCAGTGGTAGCGAGACCTCCCGGTTGCGCCGCTGCCAGTCGGCCCACATCCCGCCTTCGATGGTGGTCTGACCCAGTCCCAGCGGCTGATCAGTGTTCGGCGCGAGCGCGCCCGGGACGCACGGCGCCGCCACTCGGTCCGGAACGTTAGCCCGAGTCACGCCACCAGTTAGCGCTAACATGTGAAGGACGCTACCAGCGCCCGAGCACCGCCGCAAGGGGGGCGGGGAGCAGCTAGACCCTTTGCCGCGCGCGAGCCCGCCCGGATCGTGATTCACCCCCCGTCAGGCGTTGCGCCGGCCCGATCTGAGGCGACGTCGGGAGTTGAAGGGAGCGCCGGGCGGTAACCTCGTCGGTGTCTAGCTGATTGTTGTGTTCCGGAGGTGAGGGTTTGCTACGCCGCAGCGCTGCCGGCTCCGCCGGCAAGAGCCTCGAACCGGGGGCCAACGCTGCCTCGGGGGAGGCCAACGCTGCCTCAGGGGCGGCCAACGCTGCCTCAGGGGAGGCGAAGAGTGCCTCAGCGGGGGCGGTGCGCCAAGCGGTGTCGGTGTCGGTCGCTACTGGGCTGTACGGCATCTCATTCGGGGCTCTGGGGGTGGCGGCCGGGCTCAGCGTGTGGCAGACGCAGGTGCTCTCGATGGTGATGTTCACGGGCGGGTCGCAATTTGCGTTGGTCGGGGTGATCGGGGCGGGCGGTCTGGGGAGTGCGGCGGTCGCCGCAGCAGCACTGTTAGGCGCACGGAACCTGCTCTACGCAGTGCAGCTCGGGCCGGTCTTGGGCCTGCGCGGCTGGCGCCGCCTCCTGGGAGCACAGTTGACCATCGACGAATCGACCGCTGTCGCCTTGGCCCAATCAGACCCGAGTGCGCAACGCGCGGGCTTTTGGTGGGCCGGCGCCGGAGTGTGGGTTTGCTGGAACGCATTGACGCTGGTCGGAGCGCTGGCCGGCGATGCCATGGGAGACCCCCGGGCATGGGGGTTGGACGCCGCCGCTGCGGCGGCCTTCCTCGGCTTGCTTTGGCCGCGCCTCGCATCCCGGCCAGCCCAGGCCACGGCCGCCCTGGCCGTGACGATCGCCTTGGCCACCACACCCTGGCTGACCCCAGGTGCTCCCATCTTGTTGGCCGCACTCGCGGCCCTCGTCGTTGGATTTAGGCCGCGCGGGATCAGCCGCCCAACCGCGTCCAACGAATCAGAGCGGGAGGGGAAAGGAAGAGCGAAGAAGGCAGCGGCGAACCGCAGACAAGCGAAGAGGGACCAGGAGCATGAGCCCCGATGACTGACACAACGCTTTGGCTCTACGTCCTAGCCGGCGCCGGCGCCTGTTTGGGCCTGAAATTGATCGGCGCCTACGTGCCGCGTTCATGGCTCGCCCGCGAGCCGGTGACGCGGGTCCTTGGCCTGGTCACAGTGGCATTGCTGGCAGCACTGTGGGCGGTCCAAACGGCCGGGTCAGGCCAGGGCCTGGTCCTGGACGCGC
>JAITJY010000161.1 GCA_031278675.1 Bifidobacteriaceae bacterium | reverse complement strand
TTGCGCGGTGGTGGGCGCGGTGGTGCGCTTGGTTTGGTTGGGCGGTGGTGGGCGCGGTGGTGCGTTTGGTTTGTGGGGCGGCTGCGCTTGGTCCGGCTGCGGCAATAATACTACGCGTTGGCTGCGTAATATCAATCGCTCGGTAACGGTAACGGCAATGGCAATGGCAATGACAACCTTTACAGACGGCGGGCTGAAGTCCTATTCCACCACGTTATAGCCAAGCACAAGGGTCCGACAGTGTAAGAAGTCCCAGATCAACGCTGGTATAGCGTAGATCAACGGACATCTGTCCGATGCCGTTGCCACGCAATAGCCGATAATGCAATTCAACCAAAAGTACCGCAAAAATCCAACTTGCGCTATTGACGAATGACCACTAGGCGCAATAGTATTAACGGTATGCGAACCGCTGCGACCGTCCCCGTTGGCGAACACTTGTCCGTCAGCGGGGCTGGGGCGTGGCGAGTCTCGCCGCCTGCTACCCGCGAAGCGATGGTCGCTCAGCTTGGGTATCTGGCCGGTCAACTGGCCGGGGCTGCTGCCGGGAAGCCGACTCCGCGCGGGCGCATGGACGTCATCGCGGGCCTCGCCAGCGTGATTGACAGGCTCAGCGCCTGCCGGGCTTTGCTGGTGGCGGAGGCGGAACAGTGCAAGGACCACGAGGCGCTGGGCCAAGCCGGGATCGACGCCGCCATCGCCAAGGCCTGCTTCCTATCCCTAGCCCATGCCAAGCGGCTGGCCTTTCAGGGCCGCGAGCTGGCGGACGCTCCGCTGGCGGCGCAGGCGGCCCTGGCCGGGGACCTGACCTCGGCTCAGGCTTCGGCGGCGGCGCGGGCGCTGGCCTTGGCGAGTCCGCAGCTTGAGCCTGAGCAACTGGCGGCCGTCGAGGCGGCGGCGGTGGCGGCGGCCCGGAAAGATGCCGCGCCGCAGGCTTTGCCGCTGGCGAAAAGAGCCGTCCGGGATGGCTGCCCAGCGGCGGACACGCCGGAAGCGTGGGCGGATCGAGCTGAGAAGGACGCCGCGCGCGCCCAGCGGGACCGCCATCTGGTGTTCAAGCCGGATGGAGCGGGAGCAGTCCGGGTCAGCGGGTCGTTGCCGCTGGCGCAAGGGGCTGTGGTGGAAGCGGCGGTCGACGCCTGGGCGGAACGGCGGCGCCGGGAACTGAAGACGGCCGCTGACCGCCCGGTCGGGGAGGATTGCCCAACTCGGGCGCAGTTGCGCGCGGACGCCCTGTTCGACCTGGCCAAAGCCGCCCAGGCGGCTGGGGATGCCCCGTGGCTCGGCGGCGAGCGGCCCCGCCTGACGGTGACTGTGACGCTGGAGGAACTCCGGTCGGGGCTGCCGGCTGGATTGGTTGGCACCGGGGCGGCCGCGCGGGCGGCTGGCGGCCTGACCGCCGGCGAGTTGCGCCGGGTGGCCTGCGACTGCGGGGTGCTGCCGGTTGTCATGGGCGGCGGATCGCTGCCATTGGACGTCGGGCGGGAGACCAGGGCCATCCCAGTTGGCATTAGGCGGGCGCTGGAACTGCGGGACCAAGGCTGCTCGTTCCCCAACTGCGAGCGGCCGCCTTCCTTGACGCACGCGCACCACCTGGTGCCGTGGCAGATGGGTGGCCCCACCGCCCTGGAGAATCTGGCCTCCGTCTGCGACCATCATCACGCGGTAGTCGAGCCGGCTGGGCGCTACGCGCTCGACGGCAGCGTGGCGGATAATCCGAATCGGTGGCGGATGGAGATCGGGCCGCAAGGTTACCCGCAAGCTGTCCCGCCGAGGCAGGTGGACGCGGATCGGACCCCGATCCTTCACCGGCGGTTCCAGGTCCGCCTCGAAGATGCGGCCACCCGGACAGAGGTGACGGACCGGGCGCGGGCACCGCGCGGGGAAGAGGTGACCAGCGGGAGAGATCCGGCCAGCGGGGGAGATGCTGCCAGCGGGAGAGGGGCGGTGAGCCAGGCGCGGGCGCCGAGCCGGGGCGAGGTGACCAGCGGGAGAGATGCTGCCAGCGGGAGAGGGGCGGCGAGCCAGGCGCGGGCGCCGAGCCGGGGAGAGGCGGCCAGCGGGGGAGATGTGGCGGGTTTGGCCGGGCTCGGTGACGCGCCCGCTGACGGGGTCAGTGGCGGTAGTAGTTGGGGGCCTCGACCACCATCTGGACATCGTGCGGATGCGACTCTTTCAAGCCGGCCGGGGTGATCCGCACAAACTGGCCGCGCTGGTGCAACTCCGCGATGGAGCGCGCGCCAACGTAGAACATCGACTGGTGCAGCCCGCCAACCAACTGGTGGGCGACTGCGGCCAAGGGCCCCCGGTAGGGCACCTGGCCCTCGATGCCTTCAGGAATCAGCGAGTCGTCAGAGGTCACATCAGCCTGGAAGTAACGGTCTTTCGAGTACGACTTCTTCTTCCGGGACGCCATCGCGCCCAGTGACCCCATGCCGCGGTAGTGCTTGAATTGCTTGCCCTGCACAAACACAAGCTCGCCGGGGGCCTCGTCGCAGCCGCCCAGCAGCGACCCCAGCATCACCGTGTCCGCCCCGGCCACCAGCGCTTTCGCGATGTCGCCGGAATACTGCAGGCCGCCGTCCGCGATCAGCGGCACGCCCGCCGGGCGGCAGGCCCGGGCGGCTTCGTGGACCGCCGTGATCTGGGGCACGCCCACCCCGGCGACAACCCGCGTGGTGCAGATCGACCCGGGTCCAATGCCCACCTTGACGCCGTCGACGCCGGCCTCGATCAGCGCCTGCGCGCCATCGCGGGTGGCCACATTGCCGCCCACCACATCCACCCCGGCCGCCGCCGGATCGGCTTTGAGCCTGGCCACCATCTCCATCAGCGCGCCGGTGTGCCCGTGCGCCGTGTCCACCACCAGCAGGTCCACCCCCGCTTCGATCAGCGCCCAGGCCCGCTCGGAGGCGTCGCCGTAGAACCCGACCGCCGCGCCAACCCGCAACCGGCCCTCTGAGTCCTTGGTCGCCAACGGATACTGCTCTGTCTTGACGAAGTCTTTGACTGTGATCAGCCCCCGCAGCCGCCCGCCGGCATCGACAATCGGCAGCTTCTCGACCCGGTGTTTGCCCAGCAACCGGGCCGCCTCGGCCCGGGCCACCCCGACCGGGGCTGTCACCAGCGGCATCGGCGTCATGGCGTCGCGCACGCGCAAGCGGGGGAAATCCTCGCGCGGCACAAACCGCAGGTCGCGGTTGGTGATGATGCCGAGCAGCACCCGGTCCTGATCGATCACCGGCAGCCCGGAGACGCGGTACTGCCCGCAAAGCGCGTCCAGTTCCGCCAGAGTCGCGTCCGGTCCTACCGTCAGCGGGTCGGACACCATGCCGGATTCAGAGCGTTTGACCAGGTCGACCTGGCCCGCCTGGTCGTGGATGGAGAGGTTGCGGTGAATCACGCCGAGGCCGCCCTGGCGCGCCATAGCGATCGCCATGCGCGCCTCGGTCACGGTGTCCATCGCCGAGGACACCAGCGGTATGCGCAGCCCGATGCGCCGCGACACCAGAGTGTCGGTGGTCACCTCGGATGGCAGCACGTCTGATTCCCGGGGCACCAGCAGAACGTCGTCAAAGGTCAGCCCAACAAAGCCAAAGGGGTCGGAGTCGGCGCGCGCCGCCCCCGTGACACCAGTCGAATCCATCCGTCAAGGATAGCCGCGCCCCACCTGGACGCAGCGCCACAACGCCGCTGGCCGGGCGGCGTCGGCCGGTCCCCAGCACGATGCCGCCCGGTCGCCCCCCAGCCCCGAGCCCGGCATCGTCCGGCCGGTCGCCGTTCAGGTCAGCTTTCTTGGAGCCGCAGGCGGATGTGGGCGACGTCCTCCGCCAGGTTGAGGAGGACCATCGTGACCCCGAATTGAATGACCGGCTCCGCGCGCCGCCCGCTCTCAGGCGGCGAAAGCCTGGTCCAGCAGGGCGGTTTGCTCAACGGCGTGGGCGGAGTGCGAGCCGGTCGCGGGCGAGGCCGCCTCTGGCCGCGCCACCACCCCCAGCGCCCGCCCGCCCAGCCTTGGCGTGGCCTTGCGCAGCAGGAAGCTCCAGGCGCCCTGGTTGACCGGCTCGTCCTGCACCCAGACCAGTTCCGCCTCGGGCGCCAGGCCGCTCACCAGCGCGCTTATCATCTCATCCGTCAGGGGGTAAAGCTGCTCCAAGCGGACGATGGCCGTGGTCGAGCGGGCCGGTTCGCCCAGCGAGTCCCGCCGCGCCACCAGGTCCCAGTAGACCCGCCCCGAGCAGATCAGCACCCGCCGCGCCCGCCCGGGCGCCACCACAGGGTCGGTCAGGACTGGTTGGAAAGTGCCGTTGGTGAAGTCCTCGATCGACGACACGGCCTCTTTGCGCCGCAGCCCGGATTTCGGCGTGAACACGATCAGCGGCCGCCGCGGCCTGGTGTAGGCCTGGAGGCGCAGCAGGTGGGCGTAGTTGGCGGGCAGAGTCGGCTGCGCCACGCGCAGATTGCCCTCGGCGCACAATTGCAGCCAACGCTCGATCCGGGCCGAGGAGTGGTCCGGCCCTTGGCCCTCGTAGCCGTGCGGCAGAAGGTAGACAACCGACGAGTTCTGGCCCCATTTCTGCTGCGCTGAGGACACAAATTCGTCCGCCACCGTCTGCGCGCCGTTGAAGAAGTCGCCGAATTGCGCCTCCCACAGCACCAGCGCGTCCGGCCGTTCGACCGAGTAGCCGTACTCGAAAGCCGCGATGGCGTATTCCGACAGCGCCGAGTCGTACAAGAAGACCTTGGCTTGGCGCTCGGACAAGAACCACAGCGGCGTCCATTCGGCCCCGGTGACCTTGTCGTGGAAGGTGGCGTGCCGGTGCGCGAAGGTGCCGCGGCGCGAGTCTTGGCCGGTCAGCCGCACCGGGATGTCCTCCAGCAGCAGCGACCCGAAGGCCAGCATCTCGGCCATGCCCCAGTCGATCCCGCCTTTCTTGGCCATCTGCGCGCGCTTGTCCAGCAGCGCCCGCAGTTTCGGGTGGACGGTGAAGCCGGCCGGCGGGTTGACAAAGACCTGCCCAACCCGCTCGATGGCCGCCCGGCTGATCGCCGTTCTCCAGCCCATCAGCACGCCGGCGTCCTCGCGTTGGGATTCTGGCAGTTCCAGGCCGTGCGCGGTTTCGGGAGCGCGTTTGGTCGCGTCGTTGGAGGGTGTCAAGGCCTTCGCCTGCCCGATGCCGTCCGGGCGGCCTCCAGCGCCGCCGTCGTTTCCGGCCGCCCGCGCTTCGACCTGCGCTTTGATGTCCTCCCGGGTTTCCTTGAAGGCGCGCTCAAGTTCTGATTGGAAGTGCTTGAGGGATTCTTCGGCGTCCTGAAGGGTGAGGTCGCCGCGGCTGATCAGTTGTTCGGTGTAGAGCTTGCGGACTGAGCGCTTGCGGTCGATGAATGAGTACATGACCGGCTGCGTCATGGACGGGTCGTCGCCCTCGTTGTGGCCGCGGCGGCGGTAGGACACCAGGTCAACCACCACGTCTTGCTGGAACTCGTCGCGGAAGGCGGCCGCCAGTAGGGTGGCCCGGATGCAGGCCTCCGGGTCGTCGCCGTTGACGTGGAAAATGGGGCAGCCGTAGCCCTTGGCGACATCGGTGGCGTAGCGGGTGGTCCGCGAGTCGAGCGTGCCGACGGTGAAGCCGACCTGGTTGTTGATGACGATGTGGACGGTGCCGCCGGTGCGGTAGCCGCGCAGGCCCTGCAAATTGAGGATCTCCATCACGACGCCCTGGCCCGCGAAGGCCGCGTCGCCGTGGATCAGGACGGGCACCACGGCGAAGGCGGCGTCCGGCCCCAGATTGAGGCGGTCCTGCTTGGCTCGCGCGATGCCCTCCACGACGCCATCGGCGGCTTCGAGGTGGGATGGGTTGGCCGCCAAGTAGACCTGGCACTGGTTGCCGGCCGGCGAGGTGAACGGCCCCTCCGTTCCAAGGTGGTACTTGACGTCGCCGGAGCCTTGGAACGTCTCGCGGGCGTCTGGGTTGTCCTCGAACTCGGTGAAGACCTGGCGGTAGGACTTGCCGGCGATGTTGGTCAGCACGTTCAACCGCCCGCGGTGGGCCATGCCGATCACCACCTCGCTGGTGCCCTGGTCGGCGTAGCGGGAGATCATGGCGTCCAACACCGGGATCACCGCCTCCGAGCCCTCGAGCGAGAAGCGCTTCGCCCCGACGTACTTGGTTTGCAGGAAGGCCTCCAACGCCTCCGCCTCGTTGAGCTTGCGCAGCGCCCGAGTCTGGGCGGCGCGGCCCAGCGGAGCCGGCGCCACCTCCAGGCGGCGCTGCAGCCAGGCGCGCTGCTCCGGGTCCTCGATGTGCATGTACTCGACGCCGGTTTTGCCGCAGTAGGTGTCGCGCGCCAGTTGGATGATGTCGACCAGTTTCATGGTTTCCGCGCCGCCGAAGCCGTCGACCCGGAACTCGCGCTCCAGGTCCCAGA
>JAITJY010000140.1 GCA_031278675.1 Bifidobacteriaceae bacterium | reverse complement strand
TCCGCTCCGACACCCCGCTCAACTGGGATTTCAACTCCTCGCCAAGGTAAACGCTGGTCTTCAGCATGCCACCAGCATACCCTATATCATTGCCCTATATGGTCTGTGACCCAAGGGCTATCCAGATGACTGCCCAATAGCGGGCCTGGTCAGCGGCTTGTTTGGCTGGCGCCACTTCGGGCCATTTGTGAAGCCATTGTGTGCCTTGCGTCTTCGCGGAAGGCAGGCTAAGCGGCCAAACGATCCGGCGCGGGACCGGCGGGTGTGGGCCGCCTCCATGAACGGGCCAGCGGGACGACCTCTAGCGTTCCTGGCCACCGGCGCGCCCCGTGGCCGGTTGGGTGGGCGGGCCTAGACGGGTGCGATGGGCGTTCCTGGCCGACGGTGGCTACCTGGCGGCCTGCTGAGATGGTCGCAGGCGTCCAGCGTGCCTGGCTGGGGCGGCGCAGTAGGCGAGGATCAATGGATCGAGAGTAAGGTCCGGATATGAGTTCTTGCGCCGTGCGCGGCCGCGTCGGCACGCTGACTCGGCGGGCGACAAGGCCAGTCCTGTGGTGCGCCGCTGCGGTTGGGTGTTTGGTTGGGTTGACCGGTTGCGTAACTGCCGAGTTGGACGGCAGCGCGGACAGTCCGGAAGAAAGTGCGCCCAGCGGACTGCCAAGTCCGTCGGGTGTCGGAGATCTGGCGCTGTTGGATGACTCGCCGTTTGCACCGTATTTGCCGGCGATCGCCGAGTTGACGAGTTTGCCTCCGCAAACCGCGCAGGAAGAGGCCGCGATCAAGGCCCGCTCCGACAGTCTTGGGGAATTCATCGCACAATGCATGCATGATCGCGGGTTCGAGTATTTCGATGCGCCCTGGGAGGTGGAGCGGGAGGAGTCCGTGGTTTTTTTCCCGGACGGGGTTGATTTGATAGCGGTCGGGACGCTACCGGATGAGATTGATCAGGTCCGTCGGACGGGTTACGGCTTGGTGGCGCCCGCCGGCGGAGTGGAAATCATTGAGGACAACTCGCCGGAGGCCCAGGCCAACGAGGACTACAGGGCTTCGCTTTCCGCAGCGGCCCAGGCAGCCTATGACTTGGCTTTGAATGGACAAGACTTCTTTGAAGAGCCGGACTCCTCTATTCCCGCCGGGTGCGGCGCGCTCGCAATCGAGGCGTTCCCTGAGGTCCAAGCGACCGAGTTGAGCGTTTACCGCCAGTTCTGGCTCGAGTTCGGTCCATTGGTGCTCGAGATGAACCAGTTGGTCTTCGATGGCGTCTTCCAGGACCAGCGGCTACGCAGCTTGTCGTTGGACTGGTATGACTGCATGGTCAAGGCAGGCTACGACCAGTTGACGGCTGGTTGGCATTACACCACGGACAACATCAACTTGAATGCTGGCTTCGATCTGGCTTTGGCAACCAAACTTGATGGCCAGGCCGGGCCGTCGTGGTACAGCGTCGATGGACTGATACAGATCCCGGACGAAGAGCGGTCGTTGGTCGGCTCACCGCCCGAGATCGCCATCGCCGTCGCCGATTTCGAGTGCCGCCAGCCGTTGGACTACTTCGATACCCACAAGGCGGTCCAATTTGAACTCGAGCAGCAGTTTGTCGACGCCAACAGCGCCGCTTTAGAAGGCATACTCGACTTCTACGAGCGTTACAAAACCGGCGACTACGACCAGTAGCATCTGCCCCGATGCTGGGACCGCACGGCGGGTTGGTAGCGGCCGCGCGGCATCGGGCGCCTGCCGGATGGCCGGGTCGGTCCCCGGGGTGGCAGACGCGCGGCATCTGGGCATCTGGGCATCTGGGTAACCGCCCAGACACCAAACGCCCGGCGACACCCAACACCACAGGTCAATCGCTTACTGCCGACGCCGCTATCTGAGCAAACAGCACAACCGCACCAATAAACAGCCGCCAGAGCGAAGACACTTACGCTGTCCGGGAAACAGGACCACGCCCGCAATCAGCCTGTTCATACGCGTTCGGCGCCCGGGCAGAGCCACCGAGGTGACCCCAGGCGCGCCACCCTCACGATCCCCCAGGAAATACCCCCTCACGCAGCCAAGCCCATCGAAGCGCTCAAGACCGCCCACACCCACCTCTAATGGTCTTCCCGTGGCCCATTCCTTGGTTGGTGAGTCCCCGTCCGTTGGTTGCGTCGCTCTGAGGCCGCTCTACGTGCGGGTATCCGTACGATCCATACCAATCCCCCACCGATGGTCAGAGCCCATCCGAACAGCCACGCGATACCGGTGTAACTGTTGAGTACGACGCATATCAGAACATTGAACAGTCCCACAACGCAGACCCATCCCGACACGCCGACCCGGCCCGAGTGCGTCGGTGGCCGAGGAGTCTCAGCACGACCGGTCCTGGGGAAATAACGATCAATGAGAAAGAGAGAGACTGCCACAACAACACTCAGGATGAAGGTTACCCATTGCGTGTTTTCGCCCACAGCCTGAATCGTAGTGGTGAAATCCGTCGCGCTGGCTGTTTCAAACGACGGGTCGGGAAGCGCATGTTCCGGGTCGGTCCCCGGGGTGGGGTTATACACAGCTTGGGCGTGGCCTCGCCGGTGGGGGGTGACGGGACTTTGGGGTGGGACGCGTGGCTGGACGGGACTTGGGCAATTCACTGTATTACGGTGACAACCTAGAGGTGCTACCGACCCTGGCCGACGAGAGCGTTGACCTGATCTACTTGGACCCGCCGTTCAACTCTGCCTGCAACTACAACGTGATCTTCGCCCGGTCCGCTAAGCAGCCTGGAAACGGTGCGTCCGCCCAAATTCAGGCGTTCGAAGACACCTGGACCTGGAATCCAATCCACTGGGGACACGACCCGGCCTATCCGTTTGCAGCGATGCCGCGATGGGGGAAAGCGGGAGCGGAGATAACATTGCGCGGAGCGCGCTGACCTGCGCAGACAGGTCGGTTTGCGGTTAGGGTGCGGGGGAGTCTGTGAGGACCCGGGCGGCCGCCTCCAGGGCAGCGCGCGCGTCACCGGCCGCGCCGGTGAACACCGGGATTCCCATGGCGTGCATGACACGCCGCATGCCCAAACCCATGTGCTCCACCACCACGCCATCGACCTGGTGTTCCCGCAGAAACCGAACAATCCGGGCATGGTGGGAACCCTCGCTGCCCTCGCCGTGCAAAACGTCCCACCCCACCGGGTGAACTTCCCAAGTGACGACTTGGGCGGCATCGGACAATGTCGCTAACGCGACCGAAGCGGCACGGCCCCACCCGTGCCCTACCTGGCCCGCCTCGTCGACGGGGATACAAAGATTCACGGGGCATAAGCCTACTCAGGGTCGGCTAACGCAACAGTGCCACCAAGTAGGCGGCGAGCGGCGCGAACACCAACGCCGGCAGCAGATCGCCCACTGCGATCTTCTTGAGATCGGCCAGGCGGATGCCAAGAGCCAACAAAATAATCCCGCCCGTGGCCCCAAGCGCGTCGACCTGGCCGGCACTCAAGAACTCGCCGAGACCCAACCCGAGCAGCGTCAACGACCCCTGGTACAGCGCCAGCGGGAACACCGAAAACAACACCCCCACCCCCAGCGCCGAGCCGAAGGCGACCGCCGCGAACCCGTCCAGCACCGACTTGACCAGAAGCTGTTCAACACCACGGCCCAGACCATCAGAAATCGACCCGAGGATTGACAATGGGCCAACACAAAACAACAAAGTCGCAGTCACCATACCGTCCGTGAACCGTCCCGGAGCGGCGCCACCTGCGACTTTGCGACGCACCCACTCCGCGCCCGCGTCAATCCGGTCCTCCAAACGAGCCAGCGACCCGGTGATCGCCCCGAACAGCAACGCGCCCAACACCACCAACATTGGCGCTTGCGCACCAACTTCCCTAGTCAACTCCTCGCTCAGGCCATCTGCGATAGCTGAAGCGCCCAAGACAACCGTGAACAGCCCCAGACACTGCGTCAACAAAGTGCGGGTGCGTTCAGGGAACCGGTTACCCAGCGCCAGCCCGAGCCCCCCGCCAGCCAGGACCGCGCCCACATTGATGACCGTCCCAGCACCGGTGAACACGGTTCCACAGTCTCCCACACCTGCCACGGGCTCCGCGCCCCCGGCGCGCCGAGCCGCGCCAATCAATCTGGCTGACTGCTTGGGGCTGCGGTTGGGGCTGCGGCTGGGGCTGCCAGTGTGCCCGCAGTTGTGCCCACCGTGGCGGCGCAGACGTGACCCATCAAACCAGCCGACGCACCGACCGGCCAGAACTGCACCCCGAGCCTGGCCGGCTGGAGCACACTGAAACTAGCGAGCCCGGCCGCCAGGCCACATCCCCGCCATTTCAGGTAGGACTCCTTCTTGGTCCAAATCTCCAAGAAGCGCTGGTCACGGCCGTGCGCACCGCCCGGCGCGGCTGCGATGTAGGCCCGCTCGTCGCTGGCGAAGCGGCGCGCCAGCATAGCTGCGGGCCGCCGAGTGGCCGGCTCCAGATCCAGTCCCACCGGGCAGCGCGCACTCGCCACGCCCACCAGATCACCCGCGTAGGAGATCGAGAAAAACCAGCCGTCAATCCCCTCAAGCTGCGGTTGACCCGCCGCCGTCCGCACCCACGCCCCACCCTCCCCAGCGCCCATCACGCCCGCCCGCCGAGCCTCCGCCTCAACCAGCGCCCGCGCCACCCCGGCCGCCTCCGCCCGGCTGGCTGATGAGTTCGCCCCCGCGCCCGATGCCGCCCACTCGCCCACCGAGTCAACTCCCGCCGCGCCCACACAACTCCCAGCGCCCACCAAGTCCCCCGCACCCAATCCCGCCTGCACGCGCACGAACTGCCCCGCGCCCGATGCCGCCCACTCGCCCACCAAGTCCACTCCCGCCGCGGGTCGCGCAGCCCCGGCAGGGGTCACCCCGCCTCCCCCCGCAGGCGTGACGCGGGCGAGGATAAAGCGGATCTGGTGGGTCGGCATCGTGCAAGGGATACTAGCTCACTGCCGCAACGCCAAACCATGCCGAACTATGCGGCGGGTCCGGGGAAGCACCTCAATCCATGTCGCCAGCACCCGCTCACTGGCCGATCCCCCGGATGCGGCGCGGTTCAGCGATTCTTTTTTTGCGATGCCCATTGACCGGAGCGGCAAGAGATTAGTAGTGTCTACACGTGTAGACAAAGGAGCAAAGATGCCCACCAAGCTGATTCTTGATGTTGATACCGGCACAGACGACGCAGTCGCGATTATGTTGGCTGCCCTGCATCCCGACTTGGACCTGGTCGGCGTGACTACCGTAACTGGCAATGCCCTGGTAGATGTCACGACGGAAAACACTCTTCGGGTGTTGGACCATATCGGGGTCGCTGTCCCTGTCTTCTGCGGGTCCGTCAAGCCCCTCGCGCGCGACGACCTCCCGGTGCCGCGGGCTACTCCCCCGCCAGGCAAGACCTACGCCCACGGCACCTACCTTGAGTTGCCCGAGGCTCGGTCTGCGCCGCAGGCAAGAAGAGCAGTCGAGTTTCTGATCGATACATTCGCGGATGGCGCAACGGAGACTGTTCTAGTAGCCACCGGCCCTCTGACAAATGTCGCTCTGGCCCTCCGGGCAGAACCGCGGTTGGCGGACTGGATCCCTCGCACTGTCATCATGGGCGGCGCACACCGCACCGGCAACATCACTCCACGCGCCGAATTCAACATGTGGGCAGATCCTGAAGCAGCTCGCGTTGTGCTCGGAGCGGGATTGAGGAACGTCACGCTGGTCACATTGGATGCGACCCACCAAGCATTGGTATCCGCTAACGACGCGGCGGCTTTCCGCGACCTGGGCACCCCCGCCGGGGTGGCGATGGCGGGGCTGACTGAGCGCCGGATCGCTGGCTACGACGCCCGGCTCGGGAACCAGGCCCGCCACGCCGCGCCAATTCATGACGCGCTGTGCGTCGCAGCACTCATCCGGCCCGACATCATCTCGTGTGTAGACCTCTTCGTCGATGTCGAGACCAACGGCGCGTTGACCACGGGCGAGACCGTAATTGATGTGGATCACAGGCTAAAGCACGCCGCCAACGCATCCGTTGCTTTCGGGGCCAACGCCAGCTTGTTCATTTCTCTGCTGCTCGGTGCTTTTGCAGGTGCTTGAGGAAAGCCATGGTAACGCGCAACGACGTCGCCAAAGCGGCAGGTACATCGTCCGCCGTAGTCAGTTATGTCCTCAATAACGGCCCCAGGCCGGTGGCGGAAGCAACTAGGCGCAAAGTAATGCGAGCAGTTCGCGAACTTAGCTACAGACCTAACCAAATAGCGCGCTCATTGCGCACCGCTGACTCAAAGTCACTGGGGTTGATAGTCCCAGACATCTCCAACCCGTTCTTCGCCGAACTCGCCTTGGAAATCGAGCGATGCGCGGCTGCCCACGGATCGTTACTGCTATTAGGCAACTCAATGCAAGATGACGCGCGACAAGCGTCGTATCTGGCCGCCTTCGCGGACCAATTGGTGCACCGAATCTGCATTGTCGGGGCAGGCCAACTCGCAAGTGAGGCCGAGGCACCGCTGACCAACGCACAAATCGCCGGTGGCCCGCCTAATGTCGTGTTCATTGACAGGCTGCCGACCGGCGCCAACGGCATCACCGTATGCGTTGACAACGAACAGGGAGCATTCGTTGCCACCCGGCACTTATTGGACCACGGGCTCACGCGTATAGGGATGCTAGCTGGACCGGTTGGCGTGTCGAGCGCCGACGAACGCGAGCGCGGTTGGCGCCGAGCCTTGCTCGAAGCGGAGATCGACCCTTCGACCCAGGTGGTGGTGCGGTCCGATTTCAATCGCTACGCGGCGCACGATGCCGTGGGGGCACTTTGGGGGCGGGACGACCTGCCGCAGGCCTTCTTCGTGCAGAGTGACGAGCAATCGATCGGCGTATTGCGTGCTGCGGCCCAAGTTGGCGTCGCTGTCCCACGCGATGTCGCAATAGTCTCGTTCGACGGCATTCGCGAGTCGGCTTTCACCGTTCCCCCACTCACTACTGTGCGCCAGCCACTGCAACTTATCGCGGAAACCGCCTACTCACTCCTAGAGCAGACTGACGATCCAGGAGTACCCAAGAGCACCATGCTTCCCGTCTCGTTAGTCATTCGCAGTAGCTGCGGCTGCGGCGCCGCGACAGCCCACAACATGTCACTCGTCGAAAACCCCCGAATCCCTGCCGAATAACCCTCTAACTAGCCCATTTACGTCCGCCATCAGGCACCAACCAACAACAGCCCTAGGAGGAATAATGAGAAAAACGACAACACTACGGTGGTTCGCTTGTGCAATCCCCGTTTGCGCGCTGGTTCTTACTGGATGTGGTTCACAATCGTCCCCCGGTTCGACGGTCAAGACCGACGCGGGCTCTGCCGGCGACTCCGGCGCCATTTCAGTCGCCCTACTGATCCCTGGAACGCTAGGCGACCTCGGATTCTTGGACTCTAGCGCCGAAGGACTCGAGCGCGCCACGAGTGAACTCGGCGTAGAGGGCAAAGTCATTGAAGGCGGCGCCAATCAATCAGCCGCTTGGAAGTCCAACCTTGAAAACCTGTCGAACGGTGACTACGACCTAGTGGTAGTCGGCTCTGCCCTCGCCGCAGATCAGCTCACTGAAGTGGCCGCCAGGCATACCGAACAGCGTTACGTTTCAATCGATCAAGAAGTGGACCTGGAAAACGTTGCCTCGATCACCTTCCGGCAGTCGGACGGCGCGTTCTTAGCGGGTGTAGCTGCCGCACTGGCCACAACCGACCAATCCGCCTTCCCGTTGTCATCTGGGTCAAAGAATGTCGGCTTCATCGGTGGAAGCGATATTCCTGTAATACGCGACTTCCTCGCAGGCTTTGAAGGCGGAGCCAAAGCCGTCGACCCAGCAATTACCGTGCAATCCTCCTACGTCGGCAACTTTACAGACGCACAGACCGCATACAATCAGGCAACTTCAATGATTGCCGCCGGCGCAGATGCCATCTTCGCAGCCGCCGGCGGTGGCGGTCTAGGAGCCTTGAAAGCTGCCTCGGAAAAGGGTAAATACGGTATCGGAGTAGATTCCAACCAGAACGGTCTTTACCCTGAGGCCATTCTCGCGTCAGATCTGAAGAACTCCGGCAACGCGCTCTTCGCGGTGATCAGCATGTTGAAAGACGGTACCCTTGAAACGGGTAAGAACTATGTGTTTGGCATCAGCAATGGCGGTGTCGAATTGATTGTCAATGAGGACTTGGTTCCGGAGGAGAGTGTTGAAACCATCAACGCTTTCATCGAAAAGGTCAAGGATGGCGAGATTGAAGTCCCGTGCGTTGATCCTTACTGCGCGCCGTCTGGCGCCTAACCGGCCGGTGGGCCATGGGAGTGTGGTAGTGCAAGTGAGGGCAACGTGACCGGCGTACCGGCGCTCGAGTTGCGGGGGATCACGAAGAAGTTCGGCGACTTTATCGCTGACGAGAATATCTCGTTGCGCATCATGCCGGGCGAGGTCTTCGCGCTGCTAGGCGAGAACGGTGCCGGGAAATCCACTTTGATGAATGTCTGTTACGGCATCCTCCAACCGACCACCGGACAGATCCTGCTGGAGGGCCAGCCGGTCACAATTCCAGGGCCGACCGCCGCCAGGATGCGCGGGATCGGCATGGTCCACCAACATTTCAAGTTGGTCCCTTCGCTGACAGTGGCGGACAACGTATTTCTGGGCGCTGAGCCAACCACTAAGTGGCGTTCTTTGGACCGCGAATCCATGACCGCGCGTGTCGCCGAAGTCAGTGAGCGGTATGGGCTGCGAGTTGAACCGAACGCGACGGTGGACACACTGTCGGCCGGCATGCGCCAAAGGGTCGAGATCGTCAAAGCTTTGTGCTTTGACGCCAAAATCCTCATCCTCGACGAACCGACTGCCGTGCTCACACCTCAAGAGTGCGTCGGCTTGTTCGAGGTCCTCAGGCAACTATCTGCGAACGACCGCTCGGTCGTCCTCATCACGCATAAGCTACCCGAGGTCAAGGCAGTGAGCGACCGGGTGGCAGTACTGCGCCGCGGACGCTTGGTGTCCGTCGGCCCCACGTCTGACTTTTCGGAGTCACA
Organism: Bifidobacteriaceae bacterium; assembly: GCA_031278675.1. GTDB lineage: Bacteria > Actinomycetota > Actinomycetes > Actinomycetales > WQXJ01 > JAIRTF01. Next base: position 1,639 of record JAITJY010000140.1, on the reverse strand, counting down.
GCTCGCGACACTCATGGTCGGCCGTCACGTCGATCTGGCCAGAAAGAACCCGCCCCCAGCGGAACGTGTCAGCGGTGCTAGTGCTCTCATTTGTCGCGAGTTGGTCTTGAGCGGCCCTGATAACCGCTTGCTGCTTGATCGCGTGTCTTTCGACCTCAGAGGAGGGGAGATTACCGGCCTAGCTGGCGTCGAGGGCAACGGCCAGACTGAATTGGTCGAAACGATCGCTGGGCTTCGCACGCCCGACAACGGGCGAATCAGCCTCAACGGCGTGGACATCACAACGATGTCGCCGGCCGGCCGCCGTTCCCTTGGCCTTGCTCACATTCCGGAAGATCGCGTGCGTTCGGGCGTCTCTACCGCAAGTAGCGTCCAAGCCAACATAGTGGGCGGCTTTCTGAAATCAATGTTGTTCCGGCTGGGTTTCGTACGACCGAAACCCGCCAGGCAGTGGGTGGAGAGGATCATCCAGCGCTATGACGTTCGTGGCGCGCGGGCGCCAACCCGCGTCGGTGAACTATCCGGCGGAAACATGCAGAAAGTAGTAGTCGCCCGCGAATTGGAGTCCACTCCGTCTGTCTTGCTAGCCGCACAACCCACCCGGGGCATAGATATCGGTGCAACGGAGTTCGTCCACGAGCGCCTACGGGAACAAGCAGTTAGCGGTGGCGCGGTCCTACTGGTGTCGGCCGATCTGACGGAACTACTCAACGTCTCCGACCGGATTCTAGTGATGTACAAAGGTCGAGTTGTCGCCCAATTCGAGCCGGAGGAAAGTTTGGTACCGCGCATTGGGCTAGCGATGGCAGGCGCCGCCGACGAACGGGATCAGTACCATCCCCCTGAGCCGTCTGAACCCCTAGGCGCTCCGCAGTTCCGGCCTGACTCGATCCGAGCCACTTTGGATGAGCCTCTCATTGAACCTGGCAACGCCGCTCGGTCCAGTTCATTTGTCGAGCGCTCCATCGAAACGCTGAGCCAACCGATCTTGGCAGTAGGCGCGGCACTGGTCGTGGGGTTGTTGATCATCATCGCTCTCGGCGCCAACCCCGGCCAGGCCTTTGAAAGCTTGCTCTTAGGCAGCTTTCGCAGTGAACACAACTTGTCGGGAATGATCGCACAGGCCACACCCCTCCTCATTATCGCGGTGTCCGTCTATGTGTCATTCACGGCTGGGATCTTTAATGTCGGAGCCGAGGGGCAAATGTACCTTGGTTCATTCTTCGGCGCGTACACAGCCCTAACGCTATCTGATTTGCCTGGCCCCTTGCTAATCATATTATGTTTCCTCGCGGGAGCCTTGGCCGGGGCTTGCTGGGCGCTCCTTCCAGGTGTACTCAACGCCTACTTCAACGTTGACATTCTGGTGTCCACTCTAATGTTCAACTACATCGGCATCTCGTTGACTACCTTCTTCGTCAGCGGCGGCTTGCGCGACCCTGCGGCTGGAATCACAGGCACCAGAACTGTTCCTGAACAGGCATGGCTGCCTACGCTCCTCGGCTATGGCGGCGCAAACATCGGCATCTTCATTGGTGTGGCCTTGCTAGCCGTAACCGGCTTCGTCGTGAAAAGGTCTAGCTGGGGGCTACAGGCCCGATTCGTCGGCGAGAACCGGGAGTTTGCGCGCAACCTAGGC
>JAITJY010000139.1 GCA_031278675.1 Bifidobacteriaceae bacterium | reverse complement strand
TCTGACCGGGCTTGTGTTTGTGCAGGTGGCGGCCCCGCGCCAGGGCTTTGAGCAAAGTCGGCCCGCGCCCGGTGCTGTCTGCCGCGTCGAGTGTTTCAATTTATCTCCTTTCCGGTGGCGAGTGTTTCAATTTATCTCCTGCCCAACCAAGGCCAGTGCTCTGACCTGCGGTGATGCTGCGGGGCGGAGATAAATTGAAACACTCGACGAAACTCAGGAGATAAATTGAAACACTCGCGGCCCTGAGCCGATGCGTTGACACGCGCGACGGGCCCTTCGCGGCCCCAAACCGACGAGTTGACACGCTCGGCGAGCCCATCGCGGCCTCAAGCCGACGAGTTGGTACGCTCGACGGGCCCTTCGCGGCCCTGAGCCGATGCGTTGACACGCTCGACGAGCCCATCGCGGCCCTGAGCCGGTGCGTTGACACGCTCAGCGGGCCCTTCGCGGCCCCAACCCCGTCGAGTGTTTCAATTTATCTCCTTTCCGGTGGCGAGTGTTTCAATCTATCTCCTGGTCAGCGCCCAGGGGCAGATTTCATTCCGGGTCTTGTCCTCACACGCCCTGGTCCCCGCTGAACACGAGTCGCGAGTCACCGGCTCCGGTGCGACCACCGGAGCCGCCACACAGCCGACGCAGCAACACCCCGCAACCCCAACCAGCGGACTCTGCCAAGAGCCCTGCCACCCCCGGCCGGTCAAGCGCGCGGGGCCCGGGGTAACGGCCCCGTTGAACCTGCCCCTGATACCAGATCGCCCCCGGGAACCCCGCGCGCGACTTGGGCGCTGCCGTGTCGAATCGGCTACCGCTTCTCGTGGCAGGTACCGCATTGCCAGACGCCGCGGTGATGGCATTGCGCGCAGTATTTCTTGGCGTCCCGCGCGAGTTCCGTCGAATGGTTGTTGTGGCAATCGGTACACACGGCCGGGTTCTCGAGGTGCCTGGCGCCCTCGGGGCGCAGGTGCGGGTTGACAACCAGACCCTGGTCATCTTTGAGCGCCTCGCTGTCCTCGGTGCGCGTGGCGACATCCTCAAGGGTTCCGTGACAGCCGATGCACATCTGTTGATCCACGGTCAACTGGGTCATCTTCGTGGCGGGCGTGTCGGTGACGAACACTCCATCATGAGTCGTGGTCAGGACCGCTATGTTGGTGTGGCACCCAACGCAGGGGGTGTCCACATGCGCCGCTGCCTGCGGATGGCTGGCCGCGTCGGTCTCGTCGGCCTCCGTCTTGTGGCAGGCCGCGCAGTCGCTTTCCATGCTCCAGTTGATCGGCCTGGCGTCTGCCGCCGGCTCATGCGTGGTCTCCGCCGCAGTGCCTGACCCGACGCCGTGCGGTGCGCAGCCCAGGTTGGCCGCACTGAGGGCTATTAGCGCCACCGCCCATCCAATGATGGTGGTGCGGGGCTGGCGCCTGGAAGGCGCTTTGCCTGCGAGGTCTCCGGCACCTGTGGTAGATGCGGTGCTATCCATTGATTATCACTGTTCCTTCACACAATTTAGGTGAGGCTGCGTCAACAGCCCCACCGGCATACTTCCTTCAGGTCTGGGAGGTGGCCGAAGGAACTGGGGTGGGCCTGCAGTGGGCCGGATCTCCCGGGCCGACTCCCTCCAGGCGCCACGCCAGTTCCTTCGGCAACCTTTGAGCCGCAAGACCAAAGCGGGCCGGCAAGCGTGGACTGCGCCCACCACCGGCCCAAAGCGGGCCCGCAAGCTGGCAGCCTGCGAGCCGCAAGCAGGCCAGGGCAGCCCACTTGCGGCTCGCAGAGCCTGTCCGCCGGCCTAGCAACCCGGCTAATAAGCCGGATTCCCAGGCCAAGCCTGCGCTTGCCTTCCGCGTTTCCGCTGGTGAGAGCTTCGCTCTCGCCTGCGCGGGCACGGTCAGCCGGTGTTGTTCAACACCGGCCTAGGCGGCGTCCCAGTTCTCAAGCCCAGCGGCGTGACGCGCGCTGATGCGTCCCCACACCATGTTCTCGCCGTTGTTGCCACCGGTGATGCCATAGGAGTGACTCTGGAAGTTGCCGAAGCAACCAGCGGCATACAGACGCGGGATGACGTTGAGCGCGGGGTCTAGGACCTGGCCGTGCTCGTTCTTCATCGGTCCACCGAGGGTTGAGCAAGACCCGGGATAGATGGCGTACGCGTAATACGGACCACCGTCGAGGGCGACAAGGGTCTCCTGGCTGCGGTCAAAGCGCGCATCCCGGCCCGCGGCACAGAACTCTTGATACTCGGCAAAGGTCGCCTTGAGCGCGTCGATATCCATCCAGTGATCGAATTCCTTCATCTTCGCGCCCAACTCGTCAAGAGTGGCGCCCTGGAGGATCCAGCCGCGTTCCAACTCAGGCTTGTTGTCCTGGCTCCAGCCATCCCAGGCGCGGATGCTATCCGGCAGGTCAGTCGTGAAGTTCCCACACTCAAACCAGTCGCCCTGGCTCGTCGAGAACTTGCCGGAGTCAAAACAGGTCTGGTCGAAGACGCACCAACTGGGAATGCGGTCGTAGTCGTCGATGTCGTCGTCGAAGTGCAGCAGCGTGTGCCAGCCGTTATGCGGCGAACCCATCTTGTTCTCGTCGACGTAGCGCCTCCCCAGCCGGTTGATGTTGAAGTAGGAGAACGATGGCGGGAAGCACAAGATGGAGAAGTCGAACTCCGGGTCCCGCGTCCACATCGAGTACATCGAGATGGTCATGTCCATGTGCCACAGCTTGGCGCCCACGTCCTCAACCATCTTGATGCCGTCGCCAGTGTTGAACTGCCAGCCCTCGAACTTGAAGGGATAGCACTTGAGATAGGTGTTCTTCAGCTCCTCGTTGAACTCGAAGCCGCCCAACGTGAGGATAACGGCCTTGCGTGCTTTGACGGCCTTCTCGGCGGCATCGTCCCCTATCTTGGTCCACGCGCCAACGATCTCCTTGGTCTCGGGATTCTGGATGAGCCGCTCGTCGTGGCATGAGAAGAGGACTTCGACGCCCAATTCCTCACGCTTCGCGTCGAGTTCGTGGAAGCTGCGCATACCGAAGCCGTCGATTGAGGAGAGCTTCTGCGAACCTTTGTACGCCTCGTTGTCGAGGAAGTAGTACTCCGGGATGGACCCGGCCAGAGCCACCTCTACCACCTCGTAGCTCATGCCATACTTGTCGGCGTACTCGGTGTTGCGGACAGCTTCGTCCACCCAAGCCTCGATCATCGGATCGGGGGTCTGGCCGTGTGTGAAGGCGCGGATGTAGTCCTTGAACAGCTCCGCTTTGTCTGCCTCGACAATGGCCCACTCGCCGTTGTTGACGGAGCTGTTGCCACCGCCGCGCTCGGGTGCCTTCTCCAGCACCAGCACGTCTTGGTCGCACTCGTCAGCGCCGATCAGCGCGGCCCACATCCCGGCGCCACCGTAGCCGATGACGAGGATGTCGCACTCGTGGTCCCAGGTCTCCGGCAACCAATCGGTGCTCGCGACAGCTCCGTCCCCTCCAGTGCTGTTGTCCGAGCAGCCGAAGAGAGCCGAGCTGGCAACTAATCCGGCGCCTGTCGCCCCTGCCAACGCCGCTCCCCTGAGAAAGCCGCGTCGCGAGAGCGACAAGTCGCGGCCTTCCTCCTGACTCCGTGTCTGATTTGTCGTGTCCATGGAGTTCCTCCTAATTCTGTCCTGCTGGAGGCCGGTCCGCGCCCTTCTGCGCACGCCGGACCCCTCGATCTGCGCCCGGGTTCCGCCCCCGGGCCTTAGCCGTCCCTCGGAGAGTCGCCCCTCCAAGAGCCGTATTTCAGCGAGCCTAGAGCGCCGCGGGCGCAGGGACATCTGATTGTGGATCGGATTTCTTGCCGGGGTGGCTGACCGGTGCCGGGCGCGGCGGGTCACAGAACCGAACAATGCCGCGCCGCTTGCAACTCGGAAGCCGTGTTTGCCCTGCTCGCAGGGGGTCGGATTCTCCATCCGATGGCCTTTCCGATTCCGGTGAAATGGTAGTGGAGCAGGGCTTTTACCAAAGTCGGTGGCCCCGGGGATTTTGGGCTGGAGTCGCGCCAGTTGTTTGGCGGCGCCGGCGGTTGGACCAATCCCGGCGATCTGGGACTTGCATTCAGCGAGGCGGCCAGGGAGGGTGGGGCGGGTGGGGAGGGAGGGCGGCGAGGGCAGGTCAGCGGGGCAGCCGAGGGTGCTTTAGGCGGCAGCCGGGGGAGTACAGTTGGGCGCATGGCGGGGGACGATGCGCGCGGGCAAGACACGTCCTTTGGCTACTTGGTGTCTATTCTCGGCTTCGGATTGTGCCGGGCGTGGATAGTCTTTAGCCTCTCGATTCCCCTGGTCAGACCCAGGTTCGCCGACTCCTGGGCGTTCTTGGTCGCTGGAGCACTCGCCGCGTTGGCCGTACCACCGTTCGCGCGGCGCTTCCAGCGCGGCACACGCTATCTGCGCCTTAAGCTGTTCCGCGTCACCGCAGTATTTCTCCTGGCCGGTTCGTTGCTTTTGCCCTGCGCACTGTGGCTGGGCTCCTGGGGCGCGCTCCTGTTTAGCTGGACGGTTGGCGGCGTGGGCGCCGGATTGCTGCAAGTGCTGTGGGGCGAGCGCTTTGCCACCAATCCACCTCGCTTCTCCCTGACCGTTGCGCCGGCCGCCGCGATACTCACAGCCGTGGTGGTCGCACTCTCCAACAGCGAGACGACGCTCTTGGCGCTGTTCATTCTTCCCGTCATATCCTTTGTCCTCTTGGTCCTTGAAGTTGACGGGGCACGTTTTGGCCAGCAACTGCTGCGGCGACGCCCCGCACTGGCCTGCCCCGAGACGGCCAACCACGACGAACAGCACCCAACCGACACAACGGACACCGGGGTTGAGCGCCCGGATGACTCGGGGCGCGACGGGGTGGCGCGCGACCCGCGCGCCCCAAGAGTGTTGGACAGGGGCTTTGATTCGGCTGTGTGGAAGCTGATGTTCTCCATCTTGGTGTTCTCGTTCATCTGCCGTTCCTTCGACGCCTTGCCCTTGGCAGACGCCGGACCTTTCGCGCTCTTCGGCGGCAGCGTGCTCTTTGCACTCATCGTTGTGGGGGTCACCTTCCTCATCCTTGCGGCCGCGCTCAAGGAACGCTTCAACGTGACGCTGACCTACCGGCTCAGCCTCCCGTTGATGATGATGGGTTTCGCGGTGCTTGCGCTGTTCATCGATAGCCACGCCGCCACGTCGCTGCTGCTCATCAACATGGGTTACGAGTTCTTCGACATCCTCTCGTGGATACTGTTCGCCGATGTCGCGCGACGCGAGGGGGACCGGCAGTTCAGGGTTTTCAGCCTAGGAGTCGCGTTTACGTTCATCGGGATGGCGCTGGGGAATCTCTTCGGCGAGACGTTGGTGCACTTCTTGATGGACGACGTCACGCAGGCCACAAGCATGGTCCTGCTGTGCATGGTCGCGCTAGTGCTGGTGGCGTTCCTGGTGATCCCCGAAGGGACAGTGCTGGCCCTGGCCGGCTCGCTGTTCGCCGAACGCGGCCATGGGGCGGCCGAGGCCGAAGGTGAGGGCAACGCGGGCGCCCCGGACGGCATCGGCGGCAAAACGGGTACCAGCGCTGGTGGACCGACGGCGCAAAGCTTGGGCTCTCCGTCCCTGGACCACGCCTGCGGGCAGGTGGCGAGCCAGTACCGCCTGACCGCCCGCGAGGCAGAGGTGCTCGCCCTGCTGGCGCGCGGCCGGACACTTGTGATCATCGCGCGCGAACTCACCATCGCCAACGGCACGGCGCGCACGCATATCGAGCGTGTGTACGCCAAGCTGGGCGTCCATAAGCAACAAGAGCTGATCGACCTGATCGAAAGCTCCAGCCCGGAAAACAACAACCACGAGAGGACCTAGCCATGACCCGCCTAGAACTGCCGCTGCACACGCCTGCCTATACGCCCACCGGCTCGGAGCACGCCCGCATACGGACCTCGCGGGGCCTTGTGATCGTGGAGTTGTTTGGGCAAGAGGCACCGGTGACCGTTGGAAACTTCGTCGAGTTGGCGACGCGCGGATTTTACGATGGGCTGAAGTTCCACGCCAAGAAGGCCGACTCAGTGGTCGTGGGGGGCTGCCCCGTGACCCGGGGACTCGGTCCAGCGCAGGTGCACGCCGCCGTCCGGGGCGTGCTGCACGGCATACATCCCGGAACCGGCACAGCGCGTCACCGCATCATTGACGAATGGGAAAACAACCCGCGCAACCAGCATCTCGACGGTTCGCTGGTGATGGCCCACGGCTCCGAGCCGGATTCCGGCAGTTCGCAGTTCTACTTCTCGCTGGCTGTCCAGCCCCAGTTCGACAGCCAGTACACCGTCTTCGGCCGGGTGATCGAGGGCCTTGAGGTGGTGCACGCCTTGAACATCGGGGATGTGATCGAGGCCGTGACCATCGAGGGGCTCGCCGAGGAGGCCGCCGCGCCGGGCGAGTCGCAGCGGAGCGCGCCGCCACAGTAAACTGTGAGTTTGTGAAGGCGTGCGGCACTAACCCTGGGTCCACCGAGGATCGCCGTAGCGAGCAGCACCAGACGGACGCGATGAGCGTGCCTGGCCTGCCCGGCCAGTCAGGGGCGCCCAGCGTGCCTGGCCTGGGCGGCCAGTCAGGGGCGCCCAGCGTGCCTGGCTGGGGCGGCGCCCTAGGCGAGGATCGGCGGATCGGGGCTAAACAACCAAGGCGGGCTAGCGCGCCCATGACCACTGTCGGTCAAAGCACCGCGCCGGTTCTTCCGCCCGCAGTACCAGTTCCATTACCGAGTCCGCCGAAGCCGAAGGCACCACCGCGCCCGCGCGGCCCACGGCGTGCCACGGCACCCACCACCAGGATCGGAGCGGCCAGCGCTGGTGGGGCCGTGCTCCCGCCCGGCCCTGAAGCAGATTCGCCGTCAGCCTGGGGAGATCCGGAAGACACCGATCAAGCCCTGCTCAGCGACGTGCCACCCCACTGGGCCTGACCACACTCCCGCGATGGATAGCGCGCCCCAGCGCCGCATTCCCGGTTTCTAGCGGGTTTGGCGTGCTTTGTGGCGTGTGACCTGGGGTGATGCCGGTTTTTGGGGCGTCGGATTATGTAGGGAGCAGTTGTTTGAACGGGGCCGCGCTTTGGCGGCGCCATTGACGCAGCCCGGGCTCGGTGGATCGACGAGGGTTAGGCCGCAGGCGCTTCTCGCCAGGCCGGCGGGTTGGGCCGGGCCAACAGGTCGGTGCCGCTGACCGCCCAGCGGGCGCCGGAACGCCGCAGGTCAGCCCACCGTTCTAGGGTCACAGCGCCGTCCACGCCAACCAGGCCACGTGGTGCCAGAGCCGCGACACGCGCCGCCGTTCCGGCCTGGAAGGCGCCTCCAGCTTGGCCCGGGATCACCGACATGACCAAGACCGGACCCCGGTAGGTGGAAGGTAGCGCCGCCAGCGGCGTCCCGGGCGCCACCGCCAGCCCACCGCACCGCCCAGCCGCCTCGATGCGCTGGAGCGCCGCCGCCGCATCCGTCGCCTCGACGTGCACCACCACCAGTTCACAAAACTCCAGCCACAGATCGAGTTCCTCCATCGGTCGCGCCAGCATCAGATGGGCTTCGGCCGCCGCGCCCACCCCAAGGCCGATGCCGCGCGCTTCCGCCGCCGTAAAACCTCCCGGAGACGCCATCGTCCCGTCAGAACGGTCCCAGTGGAACAGGTCAACGCCTGCGGCCACCATTCGGCGCGCCTCGGCCAACGCGCCCGGTCCGGCCGCATTCCACAGTGAGCACGCGAGCCGCATCACCCACCATCCCTAGACCCACTAGACCCACTAGGTAGCCGAGATCTTTTCACCTGAGCCGAGTTTCGCCTCCTCGGGGTCCCCGCAAACTCTCGGAGCGAAGCGGCGAGAGTTTGTGGGGTGGGGTTCGGGGTCCCCGCAAAATCTCGGAGCGAAGCGGCGAGAGTTTGTGGGGTGGGGTTCGGGGTCCCCGCAAAATCTCGGAGCGAAGCGGCGAGAGTTTGTGTGGTGGGGTTCGGGGTCC
>JAITJY010000032.1 GCA_031278675.1 Bifidobacteriaceae bacterium | reverse complement strand
TCCCAGAGGCACCCCAAAACCAGGCCCGAGCCAAGGCGGCCCAAGACGCGATCAGGCCCCCGCAAGAGCCTCTTAGGCGAGGAGCAGAGGCTTTCGCGGGGGCTGATTCAAACAGGCTCAGCTAGCGGACCCGGACGCAGCCGGTGCGGTCGCAGCGTCTTCGTCCGGCAGTGGACGCAGCAACTGTGCGAGCACAAGGGCCACAACGGCCAAGCTCAGAGCCACTATCAGCGAGACGCGGAACCCGCCGGCGAAGCCGTTCATCGCGATCGCCATCGTATAAACGGCCATGCCGACACCGGAACCGAGGTTCTGCCCGAGTTGCACCACGGAGTTGCCTTGGACGCGTTGGTTGGCGGCCACCTGGATCTGCGGCGCGGTCGAGTTGGTGACCAGGTTCTGGCTGTTGTAGACCCCGGCGATCAGCATCAACACGAACACCAGCCAGATCGGCGTGGTCGGTTTTAGGACCAGCAGGAAGGCGAGGGTCACAGCGATGCGCACCAAGGTGCCCAAGGTCACCAGGCCGCGCGCGTTGCGGGCCCGCGCCACCCACTTGCCGAAGAACGGGCCGAGTACCAACCCGAGTACGCCGAACAGGGTGGTCGGCAGAGCGGCTTCGGTGGCGGTGCCTTGCATCACGTTGATGACGTAAGACGGCAGGAAGAAGAACAACGCCATGGCCGATGCCGTCAAGATCGCATTGTTCGAGGCCAAGACCAGCACGTTCCGGTTCTTCAGCACGCTGACCGGCAGGAAGGAACCGTCGCCTTTCTGTTTCAAGGCAACCGCGAAGATGACTACGCCGACCACGGTCAGCCCGATCAACGCCAAGTTGAGCGCCGAGCCGAACGGTGCGAAGGTGGTCCCGCCGAGCGACAGCACCAGGATCAAGCCGCCCAAGAACAGCGCGAATCCGATGCATCCGGGAACATCAAAGGCTGCTCGGTTGGAGGCCATGTGGGCGGCATCGGCCGCGCTGACTCGCACGCCGACAAACACCAGGACGGCGGCTATCAGGAGGAATGGCCACAGGATGTGGCTGGCGATGCGCCAGTCGAAGAGGTCGATCAGCAGGCCGGTCAAGAGCGGACCGCCGATCATCCCGGCTGACATCAGCGCAGAAACCACGCCGAGCCGCACACCGGCCTTCTCGCTGGAATACATCTCCCGGACCATGGTGAAAGCGATCACAAACACCCCAGCGCTGGTGAAAGCCCAGAACAGCGACACAATGATGATTGTCACCATGTTCGGCGCCATGGCGCGGGCGGCGCAAACCGCTGCGCCGATCACCAGCGAAGCGACCATGATCATGCGTTTTCCGGCGGGATTCCTGGCCGCCAGCCAGCCGTAGAGCGGCATGACTATGACGCTGACCGCGCCGCCCAGGGTTGAGGCGAGGGGATAGAGTTCGGCTTGCCCGACATCTGCGGCTGCTGCCGGAAGCAGCGTGGAAACCCCCGACGATTGGCACATCGCTGCGACCATGGCCACATAAATGCCGGCCAGAGTGAGCAGCTTCTTCGATGCGGGTGCGTTCTCAAAAGGATTCATTTGGCTTGGCCCTTCGTGCTTAGAATTGCTGGATGGGACGTCCTTGTCCGTCCGCGCACCGCGTCCGCAAACTCTAAACTGCGGGCCGGTGGCTCGACCAGGCCATGCTATTAAGGCCGCGAAGTGACCACATCGCCCTTGCGGCGCCAATAAGGTTGTCCGGCTTAGACCTCTCAGGACCAGACCTGCACCAAACCTGGGATTGCAGCTAGTGGGCGCTCGCGTCTGATCTGTGCGATTCGCGCGCGGTCGCGGGTGGTGGCTGGCAAGGCGGATGTCTGGCCGCCTGGAACTCACGGCCTGGCAATCCGGTGAATAAACCGGATTCCTTGGAGGGCGTTGTTCAACGCTCTCCTAAAGGCGCCCCACAAACTCTGGCTGCTTCGCTCCGAGGTTTTGTGGGGACCCCGAGCAGGCAAAACCTGGCTCAGGCGCAAAGGTTTCTGCCACGTAGTCGGGCTAGGCACGCTGGACGCCCCTGATCAGCTGGGCAGGCCACCGGGTAGCCATCGCCGGCCAGGAACGCCCATCGCACCCGCCTGGTGTTTCCTGCGCCGATCATCGGTGGATCCAGGCTTAACCGTGGGCGGTTTGGACCCGGTCGCGCGTTAGGCCGCTCTTGGCGGATGGTGGCGCCGCGATGCGCGCCATCTTGATTGAATTGAGCACGTTGAGCCGTTGGTCCGGGCTGAAACAATCGTCGCCCGCCAACTCTCTGATGCGGGACAGCCGATACTTCAGGGTCGACTTGTGGATGTGTAACTGTTCCGCCGAAGTGTCGTGGGAGCGGTCGTGCGTGAGGTAAGCGTAAAGCGTGTCGAGCAGCGCGGCGCCGTGGTCGGCATCGTACGTCGCCAATGCGCGAACCGACGGCAAGATGTGGCACTCCGGTTTGAACTGCCGTGAGAAAACCGAGGTCAAATGCTCGCTGAAGTGGTCCTCGTAGAAGACCACCGGGGGGCCCGGGGCGGCCGGGGGAACGGCATCGGCGCAGGTGTGAGCCTGTTCGTAATAGGCGCGCAGTTCCAGGAAGTCGGTGAAATCCAACGAGACGCCACCGACCAACCCGCTGTTGCGGAACACCACGGACAGCGTGTCCAGCTCCGAGCGGAGCTGGCTGGTTGACCGCCGGCGGAGCACCACCACCAAAATGGTGCGGCCCACAATCACCTGGCAGCCGGCAAACAGCCGGCGGAACAGTTCTTGATAGCAATCCACTGTTCTCAGATTGGTCTCGCCCTTGATCACCATCACCGTGTAATGGTCATGCCGGTCCCAGCCGCGGCGGCCGAGCTGCATCAACTGCGAGTCGCTGTTGGCGAGGAGCATGTCAAGCGTCGGGACCGCAGTCGGTTCTAGCGTGCTGGCCATTTGCATCAGGACGCGTTCCAGGGCTTGTGACAGGCAGCGGGCCACCAGGTTGGCTTCGGCGAGGTTGCGTTTCGCCAACGGCGCCTCCAGCGGCGGCACCGTCAGGAAACCTGCGCTGTGCCCGTTGATCTGCAAGTTCGCTGCCACGAACGGCATATCGAAGCTGGCGAATTGAAAGGCGACCGGGTTCTCGCGCAAGGCTTGGAGGAGCCCGCCCTTCTCCAGGCGGTGGAGCCAGGTATCGGTGGCGATCCAATCGCCGGAGGGGGATAGGCGGTAGGCGTCGTCCAGGCCTCGGTCGTTTAGCATTGCGACCAGTCGTTCGCCGTGGGCTAGGGGGCGCAGTGCAGCGTCGTAGGCGAACACGGGGTTGCCTAACACATCTTCGGCCACCGCCAGCATCTGGGGGAGGCCCTGGCCGTCGTTGGCTAGGGACATCAACTCCAGTTCCCAGCCGGCGTACCGGTCGAAGGTTTCGCTGATGACGGCCAGCGCCGTCAGTGGGTCGGTGCCCTCCTCCAGTGCGAGGTGCTGGCCGGGCGGCAAGTCGGCGCGTTTGCCCAGCACAACGTAGCCATGTCCGCCTTCCAGTTGGCCGGGTTTGCTGCGGGCGGGCGCGCCGCTCAGGGAGGCGTATAAGTACAGATGATCGGGTATAAGCGGGCCGACCTGGGGTAAGAGTCGCACGCCGCTGAAGGCGCGCCCGCGCCCGTGCCCAATTAATTCGGTGTGCAACCCGCGGCGGCGCAACTCCTCCGCGAGCATGGACAGAGTCAGCTTCATTGCGGCTCCCTACGGTGGCCCGGCCGTCTAAGAAGGACCACACAAGAACTCTGTGCTGGCCAAAGCCTGTGCCGAGCTAAGCCTGTGCTGGCCAAAGCCTGTGCCGAGCGCCGACTTCTTGTGCGGACCCCGGGACACAAAACCCGGCCGATTCGCCGAGCTTTACATCCCTTGTTTTTCTGGTGGCATGAGCGGCAGCACTAGCGCGCACTACTTCGGTTGGCCGTTAACGCTGGTCCGGCGAACCGCGCCGCTGCGGCCGCTCTGCTCTAGCGAGGTTATCAGCCGGGACGTGCAGGGTTCAAGGGACCCGTGGACGATGCCGTCCCCTCACCTAGCCGCGCGCCCGCCCAGTTCGGCCGGGGCTGATTCCCCAGCCCTGGGGTCCGGTGCTGGGCTGCCCCCGCGCCGCGCGCGGGTGGTCACAAGCGCTGGTAAGGCCCAAATCCGGTCGTTACCCGCAGTTTTGACCACTCCTCTTCCGGCCACTCCGGGCAGCCAAGGGCGTGGCCTGCGCAAACGTGACTCCGCCCGGATGCCTGCGCCCTGGCGGGTGGTCACAACTGCGGGTAAGGCCCAAAATCGGTCGTTACCCGCAGTTTTGACCACCCCTCTTCCGGCCACTCCGGGCGGTCAAGAGCGTGACCTGCGCAAACGCAACTCCGCCCGGACGGTTGCGCCCTGGCGAGTGGTCACAACTGCGGGTAAGGCCCAAAATCGGCCGTTACCCG
>JAITJY010000428.1 GCA_031278675.1 Bifidobacteriaceae bacterium | reverse complement strand
TTGCGGTCAGTTTGGCCACCTGGCGGCCGATTCAGCGCGGGTGCCCGATCTGTGAGACAGACACTTGTCCGCGTGGTCAGCTACCTATAGGGTGTTTGCGGCGGAACGACAATGATTTGGCACGGTCAGCGATGACCTTTCGGCGGCGGTTCGCCAAATGACCCATAACCCAGATGAGGCCAGGAATGAGTAGTCAAGAATCCCACGAGTCCAACCCAGATCTGCCTGACGCGGCAGGTGAGCCAGGCGCCCCGGATGCCCCAGACGACGGCACCCAGTCCCGGAAGCCAAAGAAGAAGTCCGGGAAGGGCCGGATCGTCCTGATCACGCTTGGCGTTGTCATTGTCCTGATGGTGGGCGGCGGTGGCGGTGTCTACGCCACCCAGCACTCGAATCCGTCCTTCTGCAACGCCATCTGCCACACGCCAATGGACCCGTATGTGAAGAGTTACAAGGAAGGGACCTCGACCAACCCGCTTCAAGTGGATTTGGCGGCCCCGCTTAGTGTGCGCGTCCACATGGACAGCGACCAGGACATCGCCTGCATCACCTGTCACGACGACGGCATCGGCGAGCAACTCCGCGAGGGCAAAGCCTGGATCACAGGGGATTATGTCAGCCCGCTCGAGCCCAAGACCTTGACGGTCGGCGAGCCCAAGGTGGAAGGGCAGATGAACGGGGTGACCTTCTGCTTGCGCGAGGGCTGCCACGTCGGGGTTGAGACGCTGGACGAGTTGAAAGAAGTCCTGTCGGACCGCAAGCGCAACCCGCACGATTCGCACAACGGCACTCTGAACTGCACCGAGTGCCACCGGACCCACGAGCAGTCGGTGTTGTGGTGCTCCCAGTGCCACGCCGATGCCGAGGTGCCGGAAGGCTGGCTGACCTACAGCGAGCAGCAGAAGCAAATCAAGGAAGCCGAGGAGGCGGCGGAGGAATAACCCCCGCCCCCGCCCCCGCCCGCCGCTCGGAGGCGAAACCGCAGTTCAGCCTGTCAGTTTGGCAGTAACGATGTTGGCAGCGTGGAATCCGGCGAAGAAAGCGAAGGAACTGGCCGATCCGGAGAAAGCGTGGTTGTAGTCGGTGGTGAAGAAGCTCCCTGAGTCAAGCCCGCCCGCATAAAGGTTGGGCACGGCGCTTCCGTCAGCGCGGATGACCTCGAGGTTCTCGTTGACGTGGACGCCGCCTAGGGTGGAGAGCCGGCAGGGAACGCAGGGTATGGCGTAGAACGGGCCGGTCGTGATCGGCAGCAGCATCGAGGGGTCTTTGAAGAACTGGGTGTCCTCGCCTTGGTCGCAGAGGGCGTTGTATTCCGCCACCATTCCGACCAGCCCGTCCTTGTCGATGCCGGCTTGCTCGGCCAGGTCTTCGAGGGTGTCGGCCTTGAAGCAGAGACCGCTGGCTGCGCTGTCATCGAGCGCCGCGCCCATGCCCGGCTCGGGGTCGAAGGTGTAAGGCAGTCCCCGGCTTTGGGTGAAGAACGGCTCGGTCTCCATGCGCGTGACCTTGGTCGAGTCGAAGATGTTGAAGTAGGTGGCGTCCGGCGCGTAAGAGCACATCTCGAAGGGGATGGTCAGGTTGGTGAAGAACTCGCCGCCGACCCGCTTGCCGTACTTGTTCACCCACAGGTACGGCTCGCTGGCCGCCCGGTCGAGGGGCTCGCCGTAAGCGACATTGAGGACCTGAGGTGTCTGCCCCGAAGACCAGCGCAGCCCGCCGTCGATGCCGCCGACCCCGAGGAGCATGTTGACGCCGTCGCCATCGTGCTCCAGGAAGGTGTCGCCGGCGAAGGCGTTGTCGCCTCTGAAGCCCATGTAGTAGTGGATCATGTCTTTGTTGCGCCCGAATCCGCCGGTCCCCACGAAGGTCGCCTTCGATTTGACGAACATGGTCTCGCCGCTGTCGGCATTCTCCGCCAGAGCGCCGACAACCGCGTTGGAGTCATCGACCACGAGCTGCTTCGCCGGGGTTGAGAGAATGACCTCGCCCCCGTTGGCCGCGAACGTCTCCTGGCAGATTTCCGACAGCGCCACGGCCCGACCCTCGAAGAACAGGCCCGCCCCGGTTTGCGGCCCGGCCAGTGAGTACAGCAGCATCGCCACTTTGGCGCCCTTGTCGATGAACCAGTCGAAGACCTCGTGGTGGTGGTTGAGGAAGGCCGAGACCAGCGTCGCGTTGGGGCGGTAGTTGTTGAACAGCATGAAGTAGTCGTAGGCCTCTTGCTTGGTCCAGGTCGGGTGGTTGTTCTCGGCCACGTACTTGACAGTGTCGAGAGCGAAATGCGCCTCCGTTCCCACCGAAGCGCCGCCCATCACTGAGGATTTCTCCAGCACGATGACGCTGAGCCCAAGTTCGGCCGCCCGCGCGGCTGTCACCAGGCCGCAGTTCCCGGCGCCGATGACAAGGTAATCGCATTCCCGGGTTGAGTCCGCCTTGACCGCGCTTTCCTTGATCGGTTCGATCTTGAACGGATGATTGAACTCGACGGTGTCAACGGTGACGTCGGAGGGTGCTGGGGTGGCGCCGCCGGCGCCGGTTGGCGCCGGGCTGCCCTCATCACTGCTTTCCGGCGTGCAGGCCGCCAGCCCGGCGACTGCCACAGCCCCGCCGACCAGGGCGGCCCCTTTGAGGAAGCTTCTTCTGTCGGTGGCTGGCATCTTGGGTGGTTTCATTGCTGTCTCCTTTGTCTCAACTGCTTCGCGGAAAACCGGCGGGGAGGGAGTCGCTTTGGTCTGGCCGCCGCAGACGGGCGGCCGGGACAACACTGCCGCTGCTGTTGGCGACGCGCGAACACCTGGCAGCAGTGGTCAAAATGATTGTCTAACAACAATTGCGCCGCTCCGCTTCAACCCCAGAATTCCAGCCTCAGCATGCCAGCGTGAACAATTCAAGGGAAACAACAAAATGGCGTATAGCCCTACAACTGAAAGGCGTCACAGAGGCCGTCCGGAAACCGCAGAAACAAGCCAGCTGATTGCTCTTGGCAGCCTTGGCCAAGGCTGCGGGCCGGAGCGGCTGGGCTGCGGCAGCGCAGGGGCTTTGGTCTCCAACCGACCCGTCTAAATGTTAGCGAAAAGGCACGACAGCCGCGTGAGCTGATGACGATGCGAAATTGTGATCTTCTGACCCGGTTAAATTACGCAGGCCCGCATATATCATGACGGGCAGTGCCCGGCCCCAGAATCCAATGCAACGGAAGGAAGAAATCAATGCAAAAGCCCAAGTCTCGAGGAACGGATCGCAGGAGTTTCCTGAAAGGGGCGGCGCTAGTTGGCGCCAGTGCAGCCGCTACCGGGCTGGTGGCCGCCTGCACGCCATCGTCATCCGGGGGAGGCGCGTCAGGAGACTCCACTGCGCCCAGCGGGGCGGCTGAGGAAGATTTGGGCGGCTCAATCGCCGTCATGAAGCCGATTCCGGACTCGGAGATAGCCCAGAGCGTCGACGTTGACATTGTCGTCATCGGCGGGGGCATCTCTGGCTCGGTGGCAGCGGCGACTGCCGCCGAGGCCGGCAAGAATGTGGCAGTTCTGCAAAAGGCTGACGTCGCGTTCTCCAACGGCGTGGGCGCCGCAGCCTGGAATTCCAAGGTGGCGCAAGACGCCGGCGTCGAGTTCGACCCCTGGGAGGCCGTCTCAGCCTGGAACCGCGAGGAAGAGAACCGCTCCGATCTGAGCCTGCTCAAGACCTGGATCTACAACTCGGGGCCAACGATGGACTGGCTCATCCCGCTGACGAATGATGTCGAAGGAGTTGGACCGGTCTTCGGCCCGACGCCCACACCCCCCTATGAGGCCAGCAACTTCACCTACTCCTACCCAGTTGTGCACATGTGGCTAGGGCAAATGCAGGCCTTGGCGCAGTGGCTGCTCGACTACGCCGAAACGCAAGGCGGCAAGGTCTACTACAGCACGCCAGCCGTCCAGATCATCCGCGACAACGACAACACCGGCCGCGTCAGCGGCGCCATCGCCAAGAACGAGGCCGGCGAGTACATCAGGTTCAATGCCTCGGACGCTGTCATACTGGCGGCCGGGGAATACGGCAACAACCCCGTGCTGCGGGCTGAATACATGCCTTACGCCGAAGGATTGGCCCACGCCTACCCGCGCCCAGAGTTGAACAAGGGCGACGGGCATTACATGGGCATGTACGTCGGCGGCAAGATGCAAATGTCGCCGCACTGCTCCGCCATCCACTACGACCCGCCGATCGCCGTTCCGGACGTGCCAGGGTCCGGCATCCCCTGGCTCTTTGTCAACAAGCGCGGGCAGCGCTTCTGCAACGAGGACGTGGAGTACGGCCAACTCTGGGGCCAGGACATGAACCAGCCTGACTTCACCCACTACCAGGTATTCGATGACAACTACCGCAACGACTACATGGACATGGGCGAGGGAATGATGCGAGGCGCGTTCCTTGGCATGGACCCCGCCGAGGCGATCGACGCCGCCGTCGCCGAAGGCAACGTGTTCAAGGCCGACACCATCGCGGGCCTCGCCGACGCCGCCGGTCTGCCCGCTGACGCGCTGACCGCGACGGTGGAGCGCTACAACGTCCTGTGCGATGCCGGAGCGGACGACGACTTCGGCAAGCCGGCCGCCCGGCTCAAGCCCGTCCGGCAGGCGCCGTTCTACGCCGTCGCCCGCCAGCCGGGGATCCTCTGCGCCCTTTCCGGGATCATCGCCAACGGCAACTATCAGGCGCTCGACGATGCCGACGAGGTCATAGAGGGGCTCTACGTGGTTGGGAACTGCCAGGGCAACTATTTTGGCGGCGTCGAGTATCCGCTAATCATCCCAGGCATGAGCCTCGGCCGAGCCATCGTCACCGGACGCGTGGCTGGGCTGCTCGCCTCCGGCCAACCCATCGCCACTGGTCAGGTCTAGTTAGCTAGAGCCGACCTCTCCCGGGTGGCCCCGGCGCCGACGTAGCTGCAACGCTCGGCGCCAGGGCCGCCCAACCTGGCCAGGGACCCGTCGGCGCGACCCTGTCGGCGCGATCTCGGGGGCAGACCATCCGGCCGAATCCACCTGCTCTTTGCCGGGCTGGGTTTATTCGAGGCGGGAGGCGGGGGTTGTGTGCTGGAAGCCGAGGGCCGTGGTGACGGTGGTCTGGCCGGTGGCGGGGTCGCGTTGGTAACGCCAACCGCCTTGGGTTTTGAGTTGGTGGCAGTTCTTGGACAGGGGTTGAAGGTTGGCCAGGACGGTTTGCCGGTCGGCGGGCCTTCGGGGGTCGTATTCGACGATGTGGTCGGTCTCGCAAGTTTGAGCGGGGCGGCCGCAGGCGTCTCTGGCGCAAAGCGGTTGGCGGATGGCGAGGAGCTTCCGGAGCCCGGGTCCTGGCAGGTAGGAGTTGTTGGAGGCGGTCTCGATAGGCCAGTT
>JAITJY010000391.1 GCA_031278675.1 Bifidobacteriaceae bacterium | reverse complement strand
CGAATGGTCCTCCTCGACCAGTTGGCCAATGGCCCGCAACCCCATCTTGTCGAGCTGGCAGAAACTATCGAGATCGGGCGCGGAGAAGGTAACGTGGGACATGAGGGCCTTGCCTTGGTTGGACGGTTTTGAAGTACCACCATCCTGGCGCAAGGCCCTCACCAGCGTCCCAGCGCCACGCCACGCACCACACACCCCGATCCCCCGAAACCCCAACCCCCGACTACACCCTCAAATGCGAAGAGCCCGCAAAGCGGGAATCTACCAGAGGCAACACAGAAATCCCGGACACGCTTTCTGCTGCCTAAGGCAAAAGACATTCACTCGCCTTGGCCGAGCTCCCGAGAGTCATTTCCCGCCAAAGGGACCACGTCAACTGGCCCCGGCACCTACGTGAGATGATTGCCCAACCTCCGTCTTCATTTTGCCAACACCGGGGTTCTCGGGCAAGTCAAAGTGCTATTCAGGTTCGCCACAATCCCGCTGTGCCAACTTCTACATCTCGCGTCTAGGATGCATAGATATGCGATGCACACCGTAATAACACCAAGCGCGACGCCTTGCCACAAGAAGACGGTATCGAAGTCAAGTCCAGGAATTACCAGCATCAGCCCCCACAAAGCGGCAATCGAAACGGCTCCGAAGACCACGTGGCGCGGAAGTCTCAACAAGATAGAGCGAGCTTCGTGCTCCTCCTTGACTCCGAGATAGCCCACAAAGGCAGTCAGCGCAACAAGCAACGCAGTGACGAGCGTCTCGGCAGATATGCCTCCATCAGTAGGCAGTAGGATTTGTTCAACGGTGTGAAACCCGGCCACCTGGCCGATAAAGAGGGAGGCGAGAATTATCCATGCCCCCGACAAACTGGCCAATGAAGGCTTTAGGAATCCTCGAAGATGCGGCCGAACCGGAACCAGTACCTGATTTGCCACGGTATCTTTCACCTTGTCGCCCTCACGCACGTTGAGAGTCACACCGCCAGGAGCGGTCGATGCGATAATCTCCGGCAAGTCCACCTCCGAATTCTCGACCCCAGTAAAGACACCTGGTAGCTCTGCGACTTGTACCCCAGGAGGGACGTTGAACCTAATGTGATCGCTACGAGCCTCGCCGAGTACCGGTAGGTCAATTTTCACCGAAGTGTTTCTTAGGCCCAGCCATTGTCGCAGATTCGCAGGGCCTCGCCATTGCCCCGGAATGGCAACCCGGTACTTTACCAATCCGTCAAACTCGTCCAGGTCAATCTCGATGATAGGTCGGAAATTGCGTGCGCAATCGGCTACGACCTTGCGGAAACGGATGCTGTGAAGGAGGCGTCGCCAGGCTGGGTCCAAATCAGCCCAGTATCTAACCTCTGACCAATCATCGTTTGGGTCGGCCAGGACATCGAAGTCGTTAGGTGCAGGCATTCTCCAAGCAACCTGGTAGAGAGCGTCTCGGTCGGCGCGAGTGACCGGTTGGCCGACGAAGAGACGGTGAGACTGAGCAGCAGCAACCATCAACTCGCGAGAAACGACGGAATCTAAGTCACGCGAGATTACTCGGAGAGCATCCCCCGAAGCGGCGCGCAGATCGAAGTCGGGCAGAAGGCTTTTCGTCAGTTTTCCGATAGGCAAAGGAATGACTCGGGTGTCAGCGAGGCCAACCCGCAGCGCTCGCTCTCTGAGATCAGCAATGTCGATGTCAATTGAGACCTGGTGATCCCAGACCTCTCGATCACGCATGTCGATCGTCTCGATACGCCGTTGCAGCCAAGAATAGTCGCTAGTGAGATTGAGCACAAACTGACCCAGGGCGGGGTCGGTGATCCATGGTGGGGCTGGCATGAGGAATTGGGGTCTTTCAGTTGCTATCCGGGGAGGTCGTCGGAGTGCGGGCGCGAGCGCTCGGGGCCTGGCGAAGGCTGGCGAGCCGCCAGCCGCGGCTGGTGCGCGATACCTGCCACGTAGATGCCACCGACTGCCTCCATTCCGCCAGCGCGAACCTCCCTGATCTGCGTCCTGAATCGCTGCGCTACGGCCGGATCAGTCACTTCCACGGCAAACTTGTCTTCGGGCTGGTGCTCGATAGCCTGTTTGATTGCAATAGCGGCCCTCCGCATAGCCCCTAGAATCCCCAGAGGTGTCGAAAGTGGAATCGCCGGTGCCGTCTCCGCAGCCTCAGCAGACATGGACACCTCCAAAGCTAGAGGCGGTTCGCCTGCTTGAGGTGTC
Source organism: Bifidobacteriaceae bacterium (assembly GCA_031278675.1). Lineage (GTDB taxonomy): Bacteria > Actinomycetota > Actinomycetes > Actinomycetales > WQXJ01 > JAIRTF01. Next base: position 20,745 of record JAITJY010000391.1, on the reverse strand, counting down.
GACTGCATCGCGTCGCGCTCGATATTGAATGATTCCCCCGATGTCATACATACAAGTGTACGCCTGCTGTTTTCGCATGTCAAGTGCCATTTCATCCTCCTTGGGCAGGTGCTGCTTGAGGCGGCGCCTGAGGCACGCTGCGGCCGGTTTGGCCGATTGGTCTCGGTGTGCGGTTGTCCCCAACGCGAGTGACACGATGGGGTGATCTCCTTCTGTAGTGCGCCAGTCTGCAGCACGCCGGGCTGACGTGACGATTGCGACGAAGCAGCCCTCACCTTCTCGGGCGAAGTGGGAGGCTGCTGGGTGACGGCATTGCCTGCTAGTCCTCGGCGGACGGGGAGCGCACGATGGACCAGTCGTGAGTGCAGCGAGGAACGAGGGCAAGCGCCGAGAAAGGCTGGAGAACAAAGGTGTGACCACGCATCTGTCCGCCAGGCGTGACAAGTGGCGTGCTGCCGGGGGTTCGGGTAGTACCCTAGGCGCACCAAGAAGAGCCTCCTGGAATCGGCTAGCTGAAGGGTTCGCCAGCCGCGTCTTGGCGGTGCCGACATGCGAGAAGATCGCTTCAACTGAACAATTGACGCGATAGCGTGCTGGTCGCGGGCGGGACACGAACGCTTGCCTCGCCGCGCGCTTGAGCGCTTCTAACGAGCGTTCAAGCTCGGCAAGCTCCATCTGGCTCTCCTCGGTCAGGTTCTGCACGGTGCATCCCCTGGGTCGCTTGGCGACCGGATCGGTTGGTTACTGTTGGTATCAAGTTGTCCCCGCCGCAAGCGGGAGTTGGGCGCCTCTGCGCCGCAGTGCGCGAGCTGACGACACGCCGGGGCAACATCGTGACTGCAACGAGAAGACATGCTATAAGAGCGGCTGCGTTTTGACCAAAGTCCCTGCTCACGCGACCGCAGACGGCTCATCGCCAGAGACTCCCTTGTCCGGCGGCCCGAAGGGCGGCCATTTCATCCTTCACGGTCTCCAACCATTTGTCCGTGTAGTTGGGTCTCTCATGGGTACCCCAGACACGGTTCGGTGGAGGCGAAATCCTACCCTCGCGGATCAGCCGCCTGAGCAGATCTTCGCTGAGGTGAAGCTCCTCGGCTGCCTCTCTTCGGAGCCTGTAGCCCTGCTTGTCCGGCACGACACAACTTTCTGGTCGGGGTTAGTTGACTGCGAGGCTAGCGATCTTCGCGCGTCGTGTGTGGGACGCGCTCCTGGCGTGTCGCGGGTGAATCGCGTGAAGTGCGCTAGGCGCGATGCTGGCGAGAGGCGCTCCATCCGGAGTGCAGTTGTTGATCTGTGACATCACCCACGTGACCATGCGGCCCGCCGCCGAAGGGTTGGCGTTGCTCCTATTGCATGGCACCATCCCGGCCGGCGACATCTTGAACCGCCCCCTCCCGCTTCCCCCAAGCCACCATCCGTCGCCGGATCGTGTTCTCGCTGTACTGCCTGCGCCGCAGCAGTGTCCGATACTGTGGCTGGTTCTGGTCCGTCAGATCGAACACGTTTTTGCCGCGCCGCTGCGCCCATTCCCAGATGTCCTGGAGGTCGCCCCAATAAGCGCGGGCGGTGTTATAGGTGTAGTCGAGCAGGATGGCTTCGCGCAGGTCGGCAAAGCGGGCGTGGGCCGGGTCTTCTGTCTGACCGACAGCATCGTTGGCGGCGTTGGTGCTCGCGAACATCGTCTGGTTTTCCGGGTACCGCTCAGGGGTCATACCTCGCAAGGTTAGAACACCAGCCCAGCGGTGGCCACGCTGAAGGACTTCGAGCGGGCAACCGGCACCGGCGAGAGGCCGGGTCAGGCGCTGCCAGGCGGCCAAAACGCCGCCGAACCGGCCCGAACCGGCCACAGTGCCGCCGCCGCGCCAAACCGCCCACACAGCGGCCCAGGCGCGGCTACAGGGGCAAAACAAACCGCCGCCCAGGCGGGCGGCGCTAAAGGGGCTAGCGGAACCCTGCATGGGTGCAACCATGCCGAGGGTTTGAGTAAGACTCACATGGCGGTGGCGGCGGGATTCGAACCCGCGGTGGAGTTGCCCCCACACACGCTTTCGAGGCGTGCTCCTTAGGCCACTCGGACACGCCACCGCCGGAAAGGTTACCAGGTCAGGACGAGCCGGGCCGCCGCGCGGCGAAGAACTCCGTCAAAAGGGAGGCGCTGGCCTGCGCCATCACGCCGCCAATCACCTCGGGATGATGCAACGCGCCGCGGTCGCGAGGCAGGTCGAACACCGATCCGCAAGCGCCCGCCTTCGGGTCCCACGCACCAAACACCACCCGGTCCACCCGGGCAGCGATCAGTGCGCCCGCACACATCGCGCACGGCTCCAGGCTCACCACCAAGGTGCAGCCGTCGAGCCGCCAGGACCCCAGCGCCCGCCCCGCCGCGCGCAGCGCCACCACCTCAGCATGGGCTGTCGGATCAGCCTCAGCCTCGCGTGCGTTCGTGCCCCCGGCGATCACGGTACCGTCCGGCCCAACCACCACTGCACCGACTGGTACGTCGGGAAGGTGGGTGACGGCATCGTCCGGCCCAACCACCACCGCACCGACTGGTACGTCGGGAGGGTGGGCGACGGCATCGTCCATGGACGATGCCGCCCGCGCCAGCCCCAGCGCAACGCCCATCGCGGCGTCCCAATGCCCAGGAGCTAAACCAGTCACTGCACCATTGTGCCCGGGTCGGCGGGGCGCCGGTAAGTTGGAGGTATGCAGGTTCATATCGCCGAACATCCCTTGATTGCCCACAAACTGACAGTCTTGCGTGACCGCAACACCGATTCGCCAACATTCCGGGACCTGGTCGCCGAACTCGTCACCTTGCTGGCTTACGAAGCGACCCGCGAAATCGCAGTCCAGGACCACGCCATCGACACGCCGCTGGCCCCCATGGTGGGAGTCGAATTGGCCCGGCCCCGGCCCATCGTGGTCCCGATCCTGCGCGCCGGGCTCGGCATGCTGGACGGCATGTCGCGGCTGCTGCCCACCGCCGAGGTCGGTTTCTTGGGCCTCCAACGCGACGAGGAAACCCTCCAAGCCATCACCTACGCCAACCGGCTCCCCGATGATCTGGCTGGTCGGCAGTGTTTTGTGCTGGATCCGATGCTCGCCACCGGGGGCACGCTGGTCGCCTCCGTCGACTATCTGTTTGCGCGGGGCGCCCGCGACGTGACCGCCATTTGCATTCTGTGCGCCCCGGAGGGTTTGGCGTTGGTGGATGAGACGCTCGGTCACCACGGCGACCTCAAGATTGTCACAGCCGCCGTCGATGAGCGCCTCAACGAACGCGGTTATATTCTCCCGGGCCTCGGTGACGCGGGCGACCGGCTGTACGGGATCGCCAGGTAGTAGGGCCGGCGCCAGGCCGCAGGGATTCAGCCGAGCGACGATGCCGTCCCTCCCGCCACTGCCGTCCCTCCCGCCACTGCACGGGATCGCCAGGTAGTAGGGCCGACGCCAGGCCGCAGGGATTCAGCCGAGCGACGATGCCGTCCATCCCGCCACTGCCGTCCCTCCCGTCCCTCCCGCCACTGCCGCCACTCTCGCCACTTCCGCTCTGAGCATAACTACGCAGTTGTGATGTACATCACAGGGGATTTATGGCATAGTTTCCGTGGCGCCGGTTCCTCCCCCCGATGGGCCCGGCGCCCTCTCTATGCCTTTTTGGCTCAGGCGACCAGGTCGCGGGTCGCGAAGCGCTGGCGCCCCACAGTGAATAAAACCGCTGATAGGATCAACAAAACCGCGATCGCGGGCCAGTCGACAGCGGTGTTCGTGGCATAGTTGATTGCGCTCAGCGGCGAGCCATATCTGAACCATTGCGGCAAGTCCGAAATGCCACCCAGGATCACATAAACGAAGGCATAGCCGAACGGCACCCAACTGAGCGCCGCGAGACGCGGCGCCACACTGACCAAGAACACGGCCAACGCCACTGTGGCGATCAGCCCCGGGAAGGCGCGCAAGCCCGCACCGGCGATCCCCAGAACAACCATCCGGTCAACCGCTGGATCACTCGCGACCGCCACCATGTATGACATCGCAGCCAATCCCACACCTAGCAGAGCGCCGGCGAGCGCCGTCAGCGCTGAGGCGCCCAGCAGACGCTTCCTAAAGACCGGTCCACTCAGCGTCAGGGCGGTCAAGCCCGCCAACTCGTCCCTGTGGAACTGACCAATCGCGAGGATCGCATAGGCCGCCAACAACATGGCCAGATACAAGATGATCACACCACTGAAGCCCTCGATCATCGCGTCTGTGCTGGCGCTTGTGTCAACGCCCAACATCCCGGCCATCAGCGGATTGTCACGCAGATAATCACCCATGCCGCCGATCACCGGCCCCATGGCCGCCCCCAGGATCACCGCGCCCCCCGCCCAAGCGGCCAAGCTGGTCTGGGTCTGCCGCCACACCAGACCACTCAAAGAGAGCAAGGACTTGGACGCGGTGGCCGCACCGCGGCGAGCTGGCACCAAACCAGCACCCTGATCCCGCCGCGCCGCCAACAGCCACGCCGCCCCGCCTGTGACCAGCGCAAACGCGATCAGCAACAGGATGGGCCACCAGCGCAGTTCAACGAACACCCGGGTCCGGTTGCCCCAACCCAGCGGCGAAAGCCAACTCATCCAGTCCGCTCTGCCTTGGACGGTTGCTGTATCGCCGAACGCGCGCGCCATGAACGCCGCCCCCAGAAGGGCCGAAGCCAGGCCGGCGGCGCCGCGCCCAGTGGACGCGATCTGCGCCGCCAGCGCCGCTACCCCCGTGAACGCCAGTCCCGTCGCTGCGACCACCAGTCCCATTGCGAAGCAATCCGTCTTGTCCAACTCCGGGTAGGCCATTGCCCCGAACCCCAGCGCCAATCCGATCGCGGTGACCTCCGCCGCCACCACTGCCAGCGCCGCTGCTAGGGGCGCTCGGCGCCCCACCGGCGCCGCGCCAACCAGTTCCAGTTTTCCCGATTCTTCTTCGGAACGAGTCGCGTGGACCAGCAACAAGATTGCAGCCAGCGCCACCGTGATGTTCAAGTAAAGGAGCAGTTCATTGGCGACCATCGCCCCCGCCGTGTAGTTGTCCAGCCCGTAGCCGGGGCCCCCGAACACGGTCCCCGTCGGGGTCCCCATCAGGGCGGCTCGCGCCTGCGCGGACTCCTCCGTCTCGAACATGCCGCCGTAGGCGGCGATCGACGGTAGGACAATCCCTGGCACCGCGACCAACCACAGTCCCAGTCTCAGGCGGTCCCGCCGGATGGTCCAGCGCGCCAGCTTCCCGAACCCCGTCAGTTCGCCCACGCCCGCAGTCATTGCCCCTCCCGGCGTTGGTCTGCCGCTGCGCCGCCGGCATCTACCGGCGTCGAATAATAGGACAAGAACAATTCCTCCAGCGACGGCGGACTACACACCAGCGTTTCGATCCCGAATTTGATCAGTTCCCCCATTACCTGCTCAAGCGCGGCGTTGTCGCAAGCGAAACTAACCCGGTCGGCATCTTGCACCAAGTTGTAGACGCCCGCCATGGTGGCCAGGTCCGGCGCCGGGCGGCGCAACTGGGCTTCGACGCGGCTGCGTGTCAGGTGCCGCATCGCTGCGAGCGAGCCCGCCTCGACGGCCCGCCCGGAGCGGATAATGGTGACCGCATCGCAGGTCTTTTCCACCTCAGCGAGGATGTGGCTGGATAGCAGCACGGTGCCCCCGGCCTGTTTGATCTCGGCGAGATACTGCGTGAACACGGCTTCCATTAGTGGATCTAGGCCGGAGGTGGGTTCGTCGAACAGGTAGAGTTCCGCGTTTGCCGCCAGCGCCGCAATCAACGCGACCTTTTGGCGGTTGCCTTTGGAATAGGTGCGGTTTTTGCGGGTCGGGTCCAACTCGAAACGTTCGATCAATTCGGCGCGCTTGGCTTGATCTATTCCGCCGCGCAGCGAACCCAAGTAGTCGATTGTCTCGCCGCCGGTCAGTGTGGGCCACAGGCTCACGTCACCAGGCACGTAAGCCAGGCGTTTGTGCAGTTCAACGGCATTGCTCCAGGGGTCTAGGCCGAGTATTTGGACCGGCGGGGAGGCGGCGTCCGCGCGGATCAAGCCGAGCAGGATCCGGATTGTGGTGGACTTACCGGCGCCGTTTGGGCCGAGGAATCCGGCGATCTGGCCTTGGGTTACGCTGAGATCCAGGCCGTCGAGGGCCTTGACCGGCCCAAATGTCTTACTCAGGCCGGTGATGGCGATGGCTTGCGGTGTCTCGGTCATCATTCGTTTCCTTTGTGGGGGTGTGGGCGAGGTAGGCGTCCAGCAACGCCGAAGTGGTGAGGATACCCTCCGTATATAGCTCCAAGCTGGGAAGACCGAAGTCCGCGACGTAGGACGATGACGCCGGCAACGCACCGCTCACAGGCGTGGGTGGCGTAGCCCCATGCCAGACCAGCAGCGAGCCGATCGCGCTGTAGGCCAAGAACCGGGCCTGGGCGGCCGGGTCACGGGAGGGCCGGATGGTTCCGGCGGCGACGCCCCGGGCGAGGAGTTCGGCGGTGGCTTCGACCATGGTGGCGATGAATGCGCGCGCGGCGGCGCCGCCGGCGCGGAGGGAATGGAGTAGATAGCCGAGCAGGTAGCTGTAGGACTCGACGTTTGCCAACTGGTAGATCAGGTTGGCTTCGGCTGCAGTGGGCGGCGCTGCCGCCGTAGCCGATCTCAGTTCCAGCATCACCTGGCTGACCTGCCGGTCACAGTCTTGTTTGAGGCCTTCCTTCGACCCGAAATGATGGATCACCAGTCCGGGGGAGACTCCGGCTGCCTCAGCCAGACGCCGCACTGGGACACCGAATCCCTCCCGGGCGAACAGTTCGATAGCGGCGTCGCGAATCCGGGCTTTGGCCGTCAAGTCCGCGCCGGCATCCGTTGTTGAACGCACGTTTAGTATCCTAAACCAGCGTTCAACAAGCGCGCAACTACTCGGCCACCACCACCACCAGCATGCGCCGTCCATGGACACCTTCGACGCGGGTCTGGCCGCCCCGGAGTTAACGGCCTGGCCGGGGCGCGGCCAGGTGCCGGGCGCAGGTGTGCGCGAAGCCCGCCGATTGGGCGCGCGCGCCCACTCGTGTTCAACCCCGGCGCAACTACTCGGCGACCACCACCAACAGCATGCGCGGCCCATGGACACCTTCGACGCGGGTCAGTTCAATATCAACGGTGGCAGACGGTCCCGACACCCAGGTCAAAGGGCGCCCCGCCAGGACCGATGGGCGCAGCCGCGCCACCGCCTCAGGCACACCTAAGACAATCTGGTCCGCCCGGATCAGGCACAGGTGCAGGTCAGGGACCAGGCTCAGGGCGCGTCTGCCCTGGTCAGGGGCATGATCCAACACCAGCGTCCCGGTTTCCGCCACGCCCACGCGGCACGCCGTCACCACGCCATCCACCCCGTCCAGTTGTTCGGCGCTGAGCGGCGGCGTGTCCGCCACCAATTCGAGCCCCGCCGCCTGGAGCGCCCTGGTCACCGGGGCGTCCAGCCCCGCCGGGCACGCCACCCGCCGCACCCCGTGGTCCAACACCAGGCGCGCCGCCTCCCCGGGCACATCCGCCCCGCCCACGCGCGTAACCACGGCCCCGTAATCAGCGCAACGTTCGGCGAAAAGCCCCACGACGGCATCGTGCGCCGCGCCCTGACCATTGCCCGAACCGGCATAGGCCCACGTCACGGGCGTGTCTACCTCGGGCGGGCGGTGCGGCACATCAATCAAGGCGGCCTGGATGGCGGTCAGGATCGCATCGCGAGCCGTCTTCATGGCCGGTTCCTCCTAAACCACATGCGGAACGTTTGTTGGGGCGGGACCGGCAAATCGCGGGCTCTGGTCCAACGCGACGCGGGCCACGGCAGCGGGCCAATCGCCTGACGGGCGCCGAGCAGGCGGCCCACCAGGGACAACGCCTTGCCGACCGCGCCGAGCCGCCAACCGCGACCAAACGCCCAACCCGCGCCGGCCATCGCGACCGTCTCCAGATGCGGGCGGGGCTCCGCGCCCTTGGCGAGGGCCACCTTGTGGCGCTGGCGGACAATCAGATCCGGCAGAGGGATTCTGACCGGACAGACATCGGCGCAAGCCGCACACAGGGTCGAAGCGAACGGCAAAGAGCGATCCAGGGCTGAGTCAATGCCCCGGAGTTGAGGCGTCAAGACAATCCCAATCGGCCCCGGATAGACCGAGCCGTAGGCGTGGCCACCCACCTTCTGGTAGACCGGGCAGACGTTCATGCACGCCGAACAGCGGATACAGCGCAGCATGGGGCGGGCTGCCGTCTCCGCCAGGGCGCGCAGGCGCCCATTGTCAACCAGCACAACATGAACGTTGGTGGGCCCATCCCCCGGTGTCACGCCGGTCCACATGGAGGTGTACGGGTTCATCCGCTCACCGGTCGAAGACCGCGGCAACAGTTGCAAGAACACCTCAAGGTCCGTGAACGTGGGCACCAGCTTTTCGATCCCTACCACGCTGATCAGCGTTTCTGGCAGAGTCAGGCACATCCGGCCGTTGCCTTCCGATTCGACCACCACCAGAGTGCCAGTCTCCGCGACCAGGAAGTTCCCGCCCGAGATGCCCACCTTGGCGCTGAGGAACTTCTCACGCAGATGGACGCGGGCAGCGCCGGCCAACTCCCCGGGATCATTGGTCAGCCCCGGCGGGGCCGGGACGCCGTTGCGGCCCATCTCGGTCAAGAAAATCTCGCGCACCTCAGCCCGGTTGCGGTGGATCGCGGGCACCAGGATGTGGCTGGGCGTGTCATGCCCTAGCTGGACAATCAGTTCCGCCAGATCGGTTTCATAGGGCGCAATCCCGGCGGCGCGCAGCGCCTCATTCAAGCCGATCTCTTGTGTCAGCATTGACTTGACCTTGACCACTTCCGTGGCGCCGGCGGCCTTGACCAGCCCAGTGACCACCCCGTTCGCTTCGGCTGCATCCCGGGCCCAGTGGACCTGGGCGCCCGCGCGGATGAGGGCCGCCTCAGCCATCACCAGGTAATAGTCCAAGTGACGCAGTGTCCTATCCTTGATGGCTGCGCCGGCGTCCCGCAATTCCTCCCAGTTGGGTACTTCGGCCTGACGCAGTGCCCGCTTACCCAAAATGGTGCTGGTGGCCCGCCGCAGATTGGCCCGCAACTGCGGGTTAGCCAACTCCCTGCGGGCAGCTACGGGGAACGGGAGCGGCGTGCCGGTCATCGGTGGGCCTCCTCGGTCTGCGCCAAGATTTCCACAAGATGGATCGGCCGCACGCCCGCCCGGTCGCGGCTCAGCACCCCGCCGATGTTCATCAAACACGCATTGTCCGGCGCCACCAGGTACTCCGCACCAGTCGCTATCACGTTGGCGGCCTTATCAGCGGCTAGTGCCACCGATACGTCCGGGTTCTTCACGCTGAACGTGCCACCGAAACCGCAACATTGGGCGGCATCGGGCAAGTCCACTAATTCCAAGCCCGCGACGGCGCGCAACAACTGGTACGGGCGTTCGCCGATCCGGGCCAACCGGGCCGAATGGCAGGACGGGTGGTAGGTCACCCGGTGCGGGAAGAATGCCCCCACATCCACCACCCCCAACACGTCTACCAGGAACTCGGTGATGTCGTAGGTCTTGGCGGCGGCGGCATCCGCCTGCGCAATCAGTTGCGGCGAGCCGGAGCCGCGCGCCAGCATCCCGTGTTGGTGGCGGACCGACGCGACACAGGAGCCCGATGCCGCCACGACCGCATCGCACTTGTCGAACGCCCGTACGTAGCAACGTACCGCCCCCAGCGCCTCCTTGAAATAACCCGTGTTGGTCATCATCTGACCGCAACAGGTCTGCGCTCGCGGGAACACCACCTCACAGCCGAGCCGCGTCAACAATTCGAGGGCCGCCCGCGCCGTTTGAGGAAACATCAAGTCATTAATACATGTCGCAAACAGCCCCACCCGCATTCCGCGGCCCGGAACTCCCATAGCTACCTCCGCCACTTGATCCCGCCCGATCCGGCACAACGCCCTAGCGACGCCACGTTGCGTCCCGCCAGACCTAGCCTAACGCGTGGCGCACCACGCAGAACAACCAAAGGTCGCTAACCACTAGCCGCGGCGCCAAGGGCGCTGGTAGCGTGGCTCAACACCGGGGATCCCGGAACTGTTCAACCACGAAGGAGTGAAATGAACGCTGTCCCGCAATACTCGAACTACATTGGCGGCCAAGCCATTGGAGGCGACGAGTACATCGAAGTTGAAAACCCCTATACCGGGAGGATCATTGGTTTGGCACCCAAGTTGGGCGCAGCAGCGGCCGACCAAGCGCTGAGTGCCGCCAAGGCGGCGCAGCCGGCCTGGGCCAAGCGGTCACCGGTTGACCGGGCGTCATATCTGGCGAAGTGCGCTGCGGTAATCCGCGAGCACCGCGTCGAACTAGCTGAACTGCTGATGAGTGAACAAGCCAAGATTGCGCCGCTGGCGCAGGTCGAGATCGACGTGACCGCGACCTACTTCGACTACTACGCCGGCTGGGCGCGGATCTACGAAGGCGAGATCATCAATTCTGATGATCCGCAGGAAAACATCTTGCTGTTCCAAAAACCGATCGGTGTAGCCGTGGGAATCTGCCCGTGGAACTTCCCATTCTTCGTGATGGCCCGCAAGGTGGCGCCATCATTGCTGGTGGGATGCGCCACGGTAATCAAGCCCTCATCCACCACGCCGCTGACCACACTCAGGTTCGCCGAACTAATCCAAAGCATCGGCTTGCCGCCCGGCGTCTTGAACTTTGTCACCGGCAGCGGCGGGACCTTGGGCAGCGCACTGGTCCGCCATCCGCTATCAGACATCGCGTCACTGACCGGCTCAGTCGAGGCGGGCGTCGAAATCATCAAGGATTCCGCCGACAAGATCATGAAGACGTCCCTGGAACTGGGTGGCAAAGCACCGGCGATTGTCTTCCCGGACGCAGATATCGACTTGGCGGTCAAAGGCGTGACTGATTCCAGGCTGATCTTCTCAGGGCAGGTTTGCAACTGCGCGGAGCGGGCTTATGTCCACAAGGACATCTACCCCGAGTTCATGGACAAATTGAAGGCCGCCTTCGAAGCCGCCAAGTTGGGAGACCCGGCCGAGGCCGGCGTGGCGTATAGCTCACAGGTCGACTCCGCCCAACTCGCCAAGATCAGCGGCATGGTGGAGCGCGCCGTGGTGGCCGGAGCCGAAGTTGTAACCGGTGGTCAGCCCGCTGACCTCGGCACAGGCTACTTCTATGAGCCCACCATCCTGGCCGGCGCCGCCCAGGACTCCGAAGTTGTCCAAAAAGAAGTCTTTGGGCCGGTCCTGCCCGTCCTGGAATGGGATGACTACGACGCAGTAATCGCTGCCGCCAACGACTGCGAATACGGTCTCACGTCATCGGTGTTCACCCGGAACGTCTCGACCACAATGCAGGCCGTCAAGGACCTGAATTTCGGTGAGACCTATGTCAACCGCGAACATTTCGAAGGCATCCAGGGCTTCCACGCCGGTTGGCGCAAGTCCGGGATTGGTGGCGCGGACGGCAAACACGGCCTCTACGAATATCTCCAGTCGCAAGCCGTTTATATCCGGTACTAATTGACGAAAACGCCCCGCAAAAGCTTCGGGCCGCCGCGCCTGGGGCTTTTGCGGGGCCGTCCAGGCGCGTGGTGAATAACCACGCTCCGACCGCGCCCGCGCCGGGCAGCGGTACGCTGACCAGCTCAAACGCGGAAGGCAAGCGGAGGTTTGGCCCGAGGATTCGGTTTATTCACCGGATTCCTGGGCCTGGATCCGCCAAATCCCGATCCCTGGCCCGTCGCCGGCGATCCGCCAGCCCTCGGGGGTAACTTCGAGCGACAGTGCAGCGGCCAGGTGGGGGTGATACAAGGATGATCCCGCCGCGCCGATCCCCGGCATGACCACGCCTGCCCAAGGGGCGCGCGCTAACGCCACCAGGATGGTCGCGGAGGGGGTCTCGCGGAGGTAGCCGACGGCATCGTCGCTGGTAAAAGCCCAACGCAAACCGCCCGTTCGCAGCGGGGTGTGGCGCCGGCGCAAGGCGATCAGCGCGCGGTAAGCGGCGGCCAGCCGGCCCGACCAGCGCGAGCCGCCGCCCGCCGCGATCTGGTCCCACGGCATGGTGGTGCGCGAAGCCTCGCCCGTGGCGCCCCGCGCCCCACCCTCCGCGCCCGCGAAGATCGCCGGGATGCCGGGGTAGGTCGCCAGCCACGCCGCACCCAGTTCGACTAGCTGCGGGTCCTCCGCGATCGTGGCGATCCGCGCCGAATCATGCGAGTCCAGCATGTTCCAGGCGTGGCTGGTGGCCGGCCACGCCGCCGTCGCCGCGAACTCCCGCATGGTGGCCACCACCCGGCCGCCGTCGCGGCGGGGCACCGGCAGGGGCACATCTAAGAACCCGATTGCCGGGTCCGCCGTGGCGCTGGCCAAGAAGGACCAGACCGGCTTGAGGAACGCCGCGTAATTCATGACCGCGTGCCAGCCGTCCCCGGGCAGATCCCGCGAGACGTCAAAGAAATGCTCCCCGATCAGCAAACTGTCCGGTTTGACCGCGTCCATGGTGGCCCGGATGGTCCGGGCGACCTGGTGGTACAGGTCATCGTCCGCGAAGCGGCCCGTCATGTGGGCCACGTCGATTCGCCAGCCGTCCAGGTTGAACGGTGGCCGCAGGTAGCGGCCAACCACCGAATCTGGCCCGGTGATCATGCGCTGGATGAGGGCGGCGGCATTCCAGTTCAGCTTCGGGAGGGTCGGTATGCCGAGCCATGCCAGGTAGTCCGGGGCCGGCCGGATGAGGGCGGGTTGGGCCCCGGCGGTGGGGTCGGGGCCGGTTGGGTCGGAACTGGCCGGGTGGTCGGAACCGGTTGGGTCGGGGCTGGCCGGGTGGTCGGAACCGGACGCCTGCGCATCCAATGCTTGTTGCCAGAGACCCAGATCTAACGGGCTGTTCTCTGGCCAGTAATAGAACCCCTGCTCCTCGTTCGGGGGGACTTTGCCGCTGCGGGCCGCCAAGGCCCGCCGGAACCACTCATGGCCAGAACCGGTGTGGTTGACCGTCAGGTCGCCGATCAGGCGGATGCCACGCCGGTGCAACGCATCCGAGAGTTCTATCAGGGCCTGGTCGCCGCCGAGCAGCGGGTCAACCCAGTCGAAGGTTGACGCGTCATAGCGGTGCGTTGAGCCAGCCGGGAAAAACGGCGTCAAATAGACCAAAGAGATCCCCAGGTCAGCGAGATAATCGGCGTGCTGGGCAATCCCGTACAGGTCGCCGCCGAAGTACTCGCGGCCGGCGGCCTCCCCGCCGGGCGCCGGGGTGGCATCCCATTCGGCGGCCCGCGCCCAGGTAGGCGGTCTGGCCGTGAGGCGCCCGGAGCGGGCAAACCGGTCCGGGAAAATCTGGTAGCCGACGGCGTGATCGGACCAGGCGGGAGGCGGCCCATGGGTGGTGAGCAGGAAATCTCCGGCCGCCGGGACATCCCTGTCGAACACGCCGCGCGCCGTCACCCAGTGGTAGCCGCCCGGGCGGGCGATCAGCCAACGGTAGCGAACCTCAGGATTGTCGACCGGGAGGATCGCCTCATACCACCTGGCGGACGCCTCTTGGCTGGTCACCGGTCCGGGACCGGGCTGGGCGGTGATGCGGGCCGGCAAGCGGAGCGGCTCGCCGTCCCGCATCACCCACAGCTTGACCGCGCTCTCGCCCCAGGCGGCAGGGATCATCAGCCGCACGGCCACCCGGTCACCCAAGTGGTGATTCCGCCCGTCAACGTAGAGAGCCGATCCGTCGTGGTGGGGTTGGCCCAGCCAAACGGTCGCCACCATGCCGCCAGTCTTATCCCTTGACAGCGCCGGCCACGGCGCCGCCCACTATGTAGCGCTGCAAGAACAAGAACAACACCACGACCGGCACCGACACCATCACCGCGCCCGCCGCGAACACGCCATAGTTGGCGGATTGGTCGCCTTGAAGCAAGCCGTAGAGTCCCACAGCCAAGGTCATCGAATCCGCTGACTTCAAGAACATTGAACCGATGATGAACTCGGAAATGATCCCCACGAAAGCCAGCATCGCAGTAGTCGCGATAATCGGGATCAACACCGGGAACAGGATCTTCGAAAAGACCTGGAAATGCGAGGCGCCATCAATGATCGCGGCCTCATCCAAGGATTGCGGAATCGAGTCCAATGTGCCCTTGACCAGCCAAACCTGACCCAATGCCCCACCCATCAAGCACAGGACATAGCCGGCAATAGTAGACAAGCCGAAGATCGGGAAAGCTTCACCGAGCTGAGTGAACATGGAATACAACGCGATGATCGCCAAGATGTTGGGGAACATCATGATCAGCAACAATGCCAAGATGCCAACCCGTCGGCCCGTGAAACGCAGCCGGGAAAAGGCGTAAGCCGCCAATGATGAGCAAGCAATCTGCAACACCGTCACAACCAGGCACACAATCAGCGTGTTCAGATACCAGCGCAAGAACGGACCCTTGGTGCCGCCCAGCAATGTCGCGTAGTTGTCGAAGGTGATATCCGACGGGAAAACGCTCGAGCCAGTAGCGGAACCGCGGGGGTCCAGCGACACGCCGACAATATAGAGCACAGGCACCCCGACAATCAGCACCATCACGATGCCGACAATATAGCGCCAGCCGACATCCACCCACCAGCGTTGACGTTTTTGTGTTAGTGCCGTACTCATGTCAGGTTCTCCAGCTTCTTGGTGACCCGGAACTGGAAGGCAGCCAGCACGCCGGTCAGGATGAATAGCAGGACAGACATGGCGGAGGCAAAGCCAAAGTCAGTGCCAGAACCGCCGAATGCCTGTTTGTAGATCATCGAAATCAAGATGTCCGTCCCACCCCGGGTGAACTGGCCGGACAAAGGCGGACCGCCCTCAGTTAGCAACTGAATAGCGTTGAAGTTGTTGAAGTTGAACGCAAATGACGCCACCAGCAGCGGCGCCACCGAGATCAGCAGCAACGGCATGATGATCCGGAACGTGGTGCTCAGACCGGTTGAGCCGTCAATCCGGGCAGCTTCCTTGACATCAGTGGGGATTGACTGCAGGGCGCCTGTACACACCACAAACATGTACGGGAAACCCATCCAGATCTGGACCAGGATCACAGCGATCTTCGCCAGGGTCGGATCACCGAACCAGTTGACATCAATCCCGAACAAGCGGTTGATCAGACCGAAGTCCTTGTTGAAGAACTGCGACCAGATCAACAAGGAGATCATGCCAGGAATGGCGTAAGGCAACAGCAGGAAAGCCCGCCAAGCCTTTTGACCCTTCACCCGCTCATCATTGAGCGTCAACGCCAAGAAGAAGCCGAGCAAGAAAGTCAACACGACCGAAGCCAGCGAAAAGATCAGCGTCCACGCGAAAGCAGCGAAGAACTGCGAGCGGATCCCCGGGTCCGTCAGCAACCGGCTGTAGTTCTTCAAACCAACATTCTGCAGCCACGACTTGTTCTGGAAGCATTTGCCGTCCGGACCCACGAAGCAATACGCGGTGCCAACCATTTGGGCGGGATAGACCTGGCCAGTGTCGCTGACCAACTGGTCGTTGGCCGCATCATAAGTGATCGCCGCCTTACCCTCGTAGGCTTGGGTTATACCCTGCACTTGGATCAGTGCGCCAGCCGTGTCCGGGACCGTCACGGTCATCGCCTCAAGCTTGGCATAGGCCCGGTTGACCTCGCCGGAAGTCAGAATCCTATAGCCGGGCACGGCGCTTACCCGCCCGTCAGCAATGGTCGGTTCAACGCCGTCCCAAGCGGCCACGTCCTGACCGTCACGGCCCACCAAGACGGTCTGGGAGGGATCGTCCTGGGAAATCAAGAACAACGTGAACGGGCCGTCGGCGACATCGTCCCCCTCAACTCCCACAGCCAACGTGTACAACGGCGAATCGGCGGTCCGCTTGATCGACTCCGTTTGCACGGCCGCGATCATCGCCTCCTTGGTGCCGCGAGAGCCGTCCCCGAAGTTGGTGAACGAATAGTTGATGGTCAAGACCACCGGAATGATCAAGAACACGGTCAAAAAAGCGGTCCCCGGGAACAGGTACTTACCCGGAATGAAACGCTTGGTCAGATAGATCCCGAAGATCAAGACAACGGCGGCCACCATGATGCCGAGCCACATCCACATCTTGTAATGGACCAGCAGCGGCACCGCGTAGACGCCAATCGCGAGGGTCAACCCCAGGAAGATGATCTTGACGATCAAACCCGGCAGGGTGGTATTCCTCTCTTTTACGGACGAGGCGGCCGGTCCCGGATCGGTACCTCGCGGGGATTTGATGGTCATTAGTGACCTTTCTCATCAATCGGGGAGTTCACTCCGTTTCGGACTGAAGCGACATTCCTTTCCGGGGCATTGAGAGGAATGGGGCTATTGGACGTTAAGGGCAACTTGTGTGCCGGCGGCCTCCATAGTGCTGGACGGGTCCGCGCCACCAACCACGCTGGCCTCAGCCTGGCCGAGAGGACCCCACACGGCTTCCATCGCGGGGATGTTCGGCAACGCCTTCGCGCTCTTGGCCAGGTCAAGGAACTGCATCAACACCGGGTCGGAGGCTTGTAGGTCCGCAGCGAGGGCGTCTTGGGCAGGCACCCGCGCGTCGGAATCATTCATCGCCTTGGTGATGGTTGTATCCGCCAACAAGTCGGCGACGAATTGTTGGGCAAACCCCGGATTGCGGGCGTTGGACGCCACGAAGAACGCCTGGACGCCCAGCGGCGGCTCAGCCGGGTCCAGACCCTCAAACCCAGGAATAGGCGACAACGTGAAGTCGATTCCCGCAGTCCGGATGCCGTCCAACGCCCACGGACCGGATATCAGGTAGGCGCACTTGCCGTCGTTGAACAGTTGCTGAGAGTTGTCACCGTTGATCGAGTTCTTGAGCACGCCTTGGGCGCCCAGTTCTCCGATCTTGGTGGCGGCCTGAATACCACCCGCGCTGCCTATCCCGACATCGGCGGTGTTATAGCTGCCATCCGGGGTGGTGCCGAAAATGTAGCCGCCGCCCGAGGTAAACAGCGGCTGCATGTGGTACGCATCGCCGCTCTCTCCCACCTGCAAACACAAAACATTTTCCGCAGCGCCCGCCTGGCCGGCCGTGACCATCTCCTCGATCGTGGCAGGAGCCGGGTTGGATGTCAGGTCATTGTTGACAAACAGCCCGAGCGTCTCGATCGCGTACGGCACGCCGTAGGTCTGCCCGCCGTAGGAGACGGCATCGATCGCTGTCTGGCTCAGCCCGCTCGCGTCGATCTGCACCGCCACAATCGCCGAGTTTTGCACCAGTTTGCCGGTCCAGTCCTGGGCGCCAATCACAAGGTCAGGGCCGTTCTTTGCCTCGTTCGCCGTGACAAAGTTAGCTTGCAGGTCGGTAGCGATCGTTTGAACACTAGCGACGATGCCGTGCTTGTCCGCCCACGCTTTGAGCGGCGCTTCGAGGGCGGCGGTGCGTTTGGCGTCGGCCCAGATCACCAGGTCGGCTTTGCCGCCGTCGGCGCCGCAGGCCGAAAGGCCTCCCGCCAGTACAATCCCGAGGATGACGGTGCCCACTGTGCTCTTCATTTTTCCTCCATTCGCGTTCGACCGATGGTAGCCTCGCTAGCGGGAGTGGCTGGGCCCGCCCCCATTGGATATGGACGCTATTTCAATCTTAGCCTCGATCCGCCGGCCAGGAACGCCCATCGCACCCGTCTGGTGCTGCTCGCTACGGCGATCATCGGTGGATCGAGGCTTAGCCTCGATCCACCGATCCTCACCTACTGCGCCGCTCGCGAGCTAGGCACGCTGGGCTACCCCACAGCCTGGACCGACCAAACCAGCCCACCGCCAACGAACTAACGAACACCCCCCACTGGGCGCTCGCACCCACTAGTGTCGCAACGATTCGGCGACTTGGCTGCGGGCCGCCACTATGGCGGGAACCAAGCCGCCGACTAGGGCGGCAGCGACGCCTGCGGCGCCGCCCAGGGCGGCCGCAGACCAGTCGATGACCGCTCTGGCGCCAATGGACAGACTGACAATGTAGATGGCCCAAGCGGCGGCGAGCACCCCCAGGGCGCTCGCTACCACTCCCACCAACGCGGATTCGGCCAGCACCTGGGCTAGGACCTGCCCTCCGGTCGCCCCGATCGCGCGGCGCATACCGAATTCGGCGCGGCGGTGAGAAACACTCAACATCATCAGGTTGGCCACCGCGAATGCTCCGCCGATCAGCACAGCGGCCGAGGCCGCCAACGCCAGGGAGGTCAACGACTGATCGACTGATCGGCGCAAGGTAGTCGGGTCTGGCGCGTGCGCCACCACGGCCGCGCTTGGCTCTTGGGGCAGCACCGCCAACGCAGCAGCCCCGGCTATGACACCAGCCGCACCGGGCCGCGTGTGTACCACGACGCGCTCGTCACGAACGAGCGAAGCGAACGGGGCGTCGCGGGTCGCGCCAGCTGCCACCAAGACCGCGTCCCGCAGCCCTCCGCCCCGGTCGGCGCTGGTCAATTCTCCTATCACAGCAAACACCTGGCCACCCACCATCACCTGTCCCGCCCCGGGCACCAAACCACACCTGGTCGCCACCTCTGGGCCCACCACTGCGGCGCGGCGTAGTCCCGCGTCATCCACGTCGCCCAGCTGGGACCCCTCGATATGGCCACCAATCGCGTCAAAATAACCCGGACCGGTTATCACGAGTTTGGCTTGACACCCTTCTTGGTTCCAGCGCCCTGGCACTGTCTGGGTGGCGAATTCGATCAGCTCCGCGCTGGCCTGCCATGCAGCCGCCTGCACACCATCCATGGCGCGAAGCCGATCAACATCCGACTCTTTAATGCGCCGCCAACTCCCTGCCGCGGTGCCGTCCCCACCAGTGCTGTCCGCGCCCTGGCCGCCCACCGCCGCTGGCAAGTCGCCGCCAGCTTGGCTGGCGGCGTCAGTTTGCGTTTTTACGGTGATCGTCACTGTCGTGGCGAGAAACACGTCGAAGCTTTCCGCGACCTGCTGGGAAACCGTAGCGGTGATACCACCAGTGCAGACAAATGCGCCAACTCCCAGTGCCACCCCGGCACCAGCGGACAACGCCCGCCCAGGCCGAGCAATCAGCATCTGTAGCGCCGCCAGGAACGCTCTCACTACTATCCCCGCTTCCTTGCTCGCCTAGTGCGAAGGCGCGGTCTCGGGTCAGCACGCGGCTCGGAGCTAGGCACCTGATCAGGCACAACGGGAGGCAAACGGACAGTTTCAGCGCAGTTGAGCGCTCCTAGGTCACCAGGTGTCGCCGACAAGACGCCACGGTCCAGCGCATTGTCAGCGGCCATGTCCAACCCATCTAAGGCGGGTGCGCGCGACAAGACGCCATCGTCCATTAGGTAGCGGACGGTAGCGGCGGCTGCGACCTGCGGATTGTGGGTGACCAACACCACAGCCGATCCAGCGTGAGCCAAGCCCACCAGCAGCTCCAGGACCATCTGCTCCGATGCCGCGTCCAGGTTGCCGGTCGGCTCATCCGCAAGAATCACCGCAGGCCGTTGCACCGACGCCCGGGCCAACGCGACACGCTGCTTCTCCCCACCTGACAAAGTCGCCGCAGTCGCATCCATCCGACCAGCCATGCCAAGTTGCTCCAAAGCCGCCGCCGCCCTGCGGGCCCGTTGAGCGGCTCGACACCCAGAGTAGAGCAGCGGCAGCGCGGTATTCTGCAACGCGGTCAGCTCTCCGACCAGGTGAAATGATTGGAACACGAACCCAATCGACTTGGCTCGCAGCTTGGCCCGTCCGCGTTCCCCCAACGGAGCCGCGTCAAGACCCCCAATCTTCAATTCACCCCGCGTGGGCCTGTCCAATAACCCCAACAAGTTCAACAACGTGGACTTTCCGGAACCAGACCGGCCCATGATCGCGGCCACCTCGCCCCGCTCCACCGTGAACGTGGCCTCACGTAAAGCCTCGACACGCGGCGGCCCAGGAAACACCCGCGCGAGCGAAACCGCCTCCAGCGCCGGCGCCGGCACTAGGACCGACCCAACACAACGAGCCTGCCCACTTCCAAATCCTCGCCGGACACCTGGACCATCCCGTCAACTTCGAGACCCAGCTCGACCGGCACCAATTCGCCGTCTGGCCCGGCCAGACGCAGCGCCGGGCCACCCGTCGTGGCTTTGAAGATGGCCGTGACCGGCACGACCAGGGATTCGTCGGCCTGGGCCAACACAAAGACAACCCGGCCAGCTGTTCCCGTCTTCAGGCCCGCCAACTCGTTGCCAGCGCACGGCACCAACAGAGCAGTGGTTGAGTCCGCGTTCTTCTCCTCGTTCAGCGCAACCGCTCCTGCGACGCACTCGACCGGGTCCAACCCGGTCGGTTCGAAACGCAACTCCACGCCATCTAAGATCGCCTCACCCAGGGCGGTTGGCAGCACCACCTCCAGCAACGGGGCAGCTGTCGAGATAGTGACCGCCCCCAAACCGTTCTCACCGGGTTCGGCTCCCACCCGCAGGCTGAGGGCAGTAACCGGGGCCGGCAAGACAGGCGCCGTCAACCACCACTCGCGCGGCAGGAAAGGCTCGGGGACTGGTTGGGCTGTCCCGGCATTGGCTTCGGGAACACGAGTTGGCAACTCGTAGCCCAAATCTTTGTAAAACGCCTGCAATCCCTGCATCAAGGCCAGGTCGAGCACCCCAGGGCGGCCGTCCTTGTA
This sequence comes from Bifidobacteriaceae bacterium, assembly GCA_031278675.1. Taxonomy (GTDB): domain Bacteria; phylum Actinomycetota; class Actinomycetes; order Actinomycetales; family WQXJ01; genus JAIRTF01. The sequence continues at coordinate 4 of JAITJY010000391.1, read as the reverse complement.
CCCT
>JAITJY010000349.1 GCA_031278675.1 Bifidobacteriaceae bacterium | reverse complement strand
GGGCCCCGCTGAGCGGTGGGTTTTGGTGGCGACCGATGACGCCCAGCTATCCGAAGTTTTGGCTGATACCGCCGTGTGGAAGGACGCGCCGTTGGAGGCTGAGGAGCCGTTGGATGTGCCTGCGATCCCGGAGGGGTGGACCGCGTTGGTGTACTTTGTCGGCGATCTGCCGGGTTCGGCGGTGACGGACTCGGCGGTGGGTGTCTACGAGTCTGACGGGGTGTGGACGGTGGCTGTTGAACGCGTCGATAGCGGGTTGGGAGGGCTGGCCGCCATCCTCTCCACGCGGCATTTGTTGTTTGTGGACGCTCCGGCGCCTGAGTCTGTGCGGCTTCGGTTCGAGGACACGCGCACCGACCCGCCGGAGGTGACCTGGTGGTGAAGCCGGGCCGTGGCGTGAACTAGCGGGTGGGTGCGTGTCACGTCTTCAGTTAGGAGCGTGGTCAATAACCACGCTCCGACCGTGCCCACGCAGGGCAGCGGTACGCTGACCAGCGGAAACGCGGAAGGCAAGCGCAGGTTTGGCCTAGGAATCCGGTTTATTCACCGGTTGCTAAAGGCACCCCACAAACTCTGGCCGCTTCGCTCCGAGATTTTGCGGGGACCCCGAGTAGGCGAAACTCGGCTCAGGTGCAAAGGTTTCGGCTACCTAGTGGGTCTAGGCGGCGGCCTATCGCGCTGGTGCGGGCTTGGGTGAGGCGGATCAGGTCGGCTGGGGCCAGTTCCACATCCAGGCTGCGGGCACCGGCGGAAACAAAAACGGTCTGACAGGCAAGCGCGCTCGAATCGACCACGGTCGGGTGGGTACGGCGCTGACCCAAAGGGGAGATGCCGCCCACCACGTAGCCGGTGGCGCGTTCGGCATCGGCGGCGGGTACCATCTGGGCTTTCTTGCCATCAGCGGCCCGGGCCATTGCTTTCAGGTCAAGTTCACCGCCGACAGGGACGATCCCGCACCACAAAACACCATCGACAGCCACCATCAATGTCTTGAAGACCCGGGCGGGGTCCACCCCCAAAGCTTCGGCCGCCGCGCGGCCATAACCCGCCCCCAAGTGGGATAGGGCCGGATCGAACGGCGCCAGGCGGTAAGGGACCTGCGCCGCCTCCAGCACCCGGACCGCTGGGGTGGGCACGGGCTTAGCCGCGATCCGCCGATCAGCGGTGGATCCCGGCTTAGTGCCCTTCGGGTTGACCAATGTCCATCAACTCCTCCCATTCAGCCATCAAACTGGAGTCAATCCCGGCAATCGTGGCCCCCAGCCATTCGGTGAGTTCTGCCAGGGGTTCGCGCGCTTCGGCGGGCGCCGATCTAGTCAAAGCATGCCAAGCATCAGTCAAATAACGCAGTAATACGCCCTCGGCTCGGGCCAAACCATAGCGGGATACGAATTCGTTGAAAGTTTGAGAATGCTCCCACATCTCGCGCACAATAGACTTCGGGGTCAATTCATGGGAAGCCACCCAGGGATGAGCGCGGCGGTAAACACCAAGAGCCGCCTCCAGAAACTCTGCCAGCGGTTGCGGATAAGTGATCTGATCCAACGCGTTCATCCGCTCCAAATACTCCATTCCTTCAGCCTTCATCCGTGCTAAGGCCTCGGTTTTGGCGGACTTTTCCTGAGCGATCAGGATCGCCGTGGGCGGCTCTAGGGTCGCCTCAAGAATCGACACCACATCAAGGGCGTAGCCCTCGGCGCCGGGATCCAACAACTCACAGGCGGCCAAAGCGAACGGGCCAAGTGGCTGCGCCAACGCAAAATCGTCAGGCAATTCGACGGCCAGAGCCACCCGCCCAGGGGTGTGTGCTACCACGCCGCCAACTCGCAGCGAGTGATAAATCCGGCAAGCGTCCCTGATCAACAAATTGCGCGGCCGGACCGGTTCATGGTTGTCGGTGAGCAGGCGATAGCCTGCCTCGACCGGATTGTCGGGCCGGCTCAGGAGTTGCAGGACCATGGTGTGGGTCACGCGCAAGCGTGATACCAGCGGTTCGGGGGAGGCAGCGATCAGCTTGGTAAACGTCTCCTCCGACCAGGACACCTGCCCTTTTTCGCCGCTCTTGGACCCCCGGGACGCTTTGGCCTTGCGCCCGCTCGCCTCAGCTTTCGCGGCAGCCCGGAGCCGCTCAATTTCATGTTCCGGCGCCTGGACCACCACATGTCCTACGTCATCAAACCCAGCGCGCCCGGCGCGCCCCGCGATCTGATGAAACTCCCGCGCCGTCAAGCGCCGCGTCCGCCGGCCGTCGAACTTGACCAGCGATGTCGCCGCTACAGTCTTGATCGGCATGTTGATCCCGACCCCCAGAGTGTCGGTCCCGCTGATCACGGTCAGCAGTCCCCGGCCGGCCAGCCGTTCCACCAGCCGCCGGTAGCGGGGCAGCATCCCCGCATGGTGTACGCCGATCCCTTTCCGCAACAGCTTCGACAGGGTGGCCCCGAACCCGGCCGCGAACCGGAAATCGCCGATCGCTTCCTTCAGCAACGCTTGTTGTTCGCGCCCAGCCAGCGGTAGCGCGCCGAGCAGGCCCGCCAGTTCAACGGCTTCACGCTGCGTGAACTGGACCACATAGGCCGGGGTCAGCCCACCGCGCACCAGGCCGGTGATCAATTCGGGCAGGCGCAGCACTTCGTAGCGGAACTCGAGGGGCACGGGCCGGGGAGCATCGACTATTGCGGCGACCTCCCGTCCCGTGCGCCGCTCAAGGTCCCGCTGGAAAAACCCGGTATCCCCTAAAGTGGCGCTCATCAGGAGGAATTGGGCGGACGGCATCGTCAACAGGGGGACTTGCCAAGCCCAACCGCGTTCGGGGTCGGAGTAGAAGTGGAATTCGTCCATGACAACGATCTCATATGGGGTGGCTGCGCCGAGCCGGAGGGATTGGTTGGCGAGGACTTCTGCGGTGCAGCACAGGATGGGAGCATCCGGGTTGACTGCGGCGTCCCCGGTGGCAAGGCCCACCCGGTCGGGCCCAAACAGGTCGATCATGCCGAAGAACTTCTCGGAGACCAAGGCTTTTATGGGGGCGGTGTAGACGGCTCGGGCGCCGCGAGCCAACGCGACGGCGAGTGCGCCAGCCGCGACCAGGGATTTGCCGCTGCCGGTGGGTGTCCCCAGGATCACGTGTTCGCCGCCGGCCAGCGCGATCAGTGCATCTTCTTGGTGTGGGTAGAGTTCAAGGCCGGCGTCCGCCGCCCAATCGACCATGGCGTCTAGGGCGGCCTCGCCCGGGTCGCGGTCCGCTGGTGCCGCGAGTTGGCGCTCCAGGTGGTGGATCAACACACTGCCCACGTTAGCTTAGGCACTTACACTTACGCCTATGAACACGCACCCGGAGGACCCAGGCCAGGCCGCCAGCCCCGATGCGCCTTGGTATATCCATGGTCGTTGCGCTGCGGTGGCCCAGGCGCACGCCGGCCGGACGGTCGCCAATTCGGCCCGGCATCTGGCGCCGCACTTGCGGCCCGGGCTCAGTGTCCTGGATATCGGTTCGGCGGGTGGGGCTCTGACCCGCGATTTGGCCGCGTATGTGGCGCCTGGTCAGGTGACGGGATTGGATTCGTCGCCCGATGCCGTCCGTGACGCCCAGGTGCACCCCGCCCGTCCCGCAAACCTCACCTTCGAGGTGGGCGACGCGTATGCGTTGCCGTTTGAACCGGGCAGTTTCGATGTGGTCCACTTCCATCAGGTGCTGCATCATCTGACCGATCCGGCGGCCGCCCTGCGTGAGGCGGCGCGCGTGGTGCGCCCGGGTGGCCTGATCGCTGTGCGGGAAGCTGATTTCGGCGCTTCTTTCTGGTTCCCGGAGGCCACTGCTTGGGAGGCTTGGCGTGAGCTGTACCAATTGGTGGCGCGTGCGGGTGGGACGGAGGTGGATGCGGGCCGGCGTCTGGCGTTCTGGTTGAAGCAAGCCGATTTGGGTCAATTTGCTGACTTGAATGGGTCAATTTGGACGTATCCGGGCTTTGCCCCGGTCGCCCAGATTGCCGGAAGCTGGGCGGATCGCCTGGTCAGCGAGCATTTCAGCGCGTTGGCGGTCAAGGCCGGTGCGGCTGATAGGACTGCGCTGATCGCCACCGCGAAGGGACTGATCGAATGGGGCAACCGCCCTGATGCGTTCTTCGCGATGCCTCACATCGAGGCCCTGGTCCGCCTCCCATAAGCCGCTGCGTGCCCACCGACGGCCTGGCGCCGGCGGCTGGGCCGCAATCAGCCTGCTGGCGCGCGGTTTGTATACCGGGGACAAACCCGCCGATCAGACACTGTGCCGCCCACACACAGCCAACCTACGCGACCGTAGCCTACGCTGGCGTAAGCGTTCTAGGGCCGGTCACGCGCGCGAGCTTTGGCCCCCGCCCGGGACGCAGCGCAAGGCTTGACACAACCCGAACCGGGTCCTTAGGAGAACAATTGATGCTGTTGGCCGGGGAACTTCGCCGCACCATGTACCGGGACATGGTGCTCACGCGGTGCTTCGATGAACAAGCGACGGCGTTACAACGCCAGGGCAAGCTGGCGCTGTGGGCGCCGAGCCTGGGACAGGAAGCCGCCCAGGTCGGATCAGCGCACGCCGCTGGTGAGCATGATTGGATCCAGCCCTCCTACCGGGACCACGGTGTGCTCCAGGCGCGCGGAGTCGCGCTGACCGATGTGCTGGCACTGTTTCGCGGTTCGGACCACGGCGGTTGGGACGCGGAGCGCCATCGCGTCCAGCTTTACACGCTGGTCGTTGGTGCGCAGGTCCTCCACGCTGTGGGCTATGCGATGGGTCTCGCCCTCGATGGGGTGCCGGGCGCGGTGATCGTCTACCTGGGCGATGGCGCCACTTCCCAAGGTGAGGTGAGCGAGGCGCTGGTGTGGGCGGCATCGTGCAAGGCGCCGGTCTTGTTCTTCATCCAGAACAACGGCTGGGCCATTTCGACGCCGACCGCGACCCAGGCGGCCGTCCCGCTGGCGCGCCGCGGCGAGGGCTTCGGTGTTGGGGGCAGCCAGGTAGACGGTAATGATGTGAGCGCCTGCTATAGCGCAACCCGGGCCGCGCTCGAACGTATTCACGCAGGTGGGGGCCCTGAGATCATTGAGGCGGTGACCTATCGGCTGGGCCCGCACACCACGTCTGACGACCCGTCCAGCTACCGCCCCAAGGCCGAAGAGGCCGCGTGGCAGGAGCGTGACCCGATCGCCTTGGCGCGCGCCGCGCTGGAGGGGGACGGCCTGGCGGATGAGGGGTTTTTTGCTGCGGCCAGTTCGGCCGGGGCCGCGCTCGCCGCCGCCGCCCGGGAGCGCTGTGCTCGCCCGGAGACGCTGGCGTTACGGCAGTGCTTCGATCATGTGTATGCCACGGATCATCCGTTGGTCGCTGAAGAACTCGCCGACCTGGTAGGAGCCCAGGCGTGAGCGCCCCGGCGGGACCGGCGGTGGCGACGCCCCCAGTGGCGACGCCTGCGGTGGCGGCGGACGAGGTGGCGGCGGACGAGGCGGCAACCATGGCTGGGACGGCGGCGGGGGTGTTGGCCCAAGCGGCTCCGAGCGCTGGTGTTGGACCGGCGGTGCGGGAGTTGCCGGCCACGCTGGATGGCGCTGGTGCCGGGGCGGCCGGGCCGGCGGGATCGGCCCTGGTGGGGGAGGAGGCTAAGGCGGGCGGAGCCGCCACGGTGCACCTTGGACTGGGACAGGCGATCAACCGGGCGCTCGCCGACGAGTTGGCCGGCGACCCGAAAGTACTGGTCATGGGCGAGGACGTGGGGCGCTTGGGCGGCGTCTTCCGGGTGACGGACGGATTGGCGGCCCGCTTCGGGGCCGAACGCGTGCGGGACACGCCGCTAGGCGAAGCGGGGATCATCGGCACGGCGGTCGGATTGGCGTTGCGCGGCTACCGCCCGGTGGCGGAGATCCAGTTCGATGGGTTTGTCTACCCGGCGTTCAGCCAGATTGTGACGCAGCTAGCCAAACTGCATGCGCGGTCCGGCGGCCGGGCGCAGTTGGCCGTCACCATCCGCATCCCGTACGGGGGTGGGATCGGGGCGATTGAGCACCACTCCGAGTCGCCTGAGGCGCTGTTTGCACACACTGCGGGCCTGCGGGTGGTCAGCCCTGCCACACCGCAGGATGCGTATGACATGATCCGGGCAGCGGTGCGCTGCCCGGACCCCGTGATCGTGTTCGAGCCGAAGGCTCGCTACTGGGACAAGGGCGCCGTGGAACGCCGACCGGTCAATCCGGCGATACTGCAAACCGCGCGGCTGGTGCGTCCGGGCAGCGCTGTGACCATCGCGGCCTATGGCCCGGCCCTGGCCCCGGCCGAGGCGGCCGCGCGTGAACTCGCGGTCAGTGGCGTGGACAGCGAGGTCATAGACCTGCGAGCAATCTCCCCGATCGACTTCGCCACCCTTGAGGCGTCCGTCAACCGCACCGGGCGCCTGGTTGTGGTGCATGAAGCGCCGGTGTTCTTCGGCGCGGGCGCCGAAATTGCCGCCCGCATCACCGAGCGCTGTTTCTATCTGCTGGAAGCACCGGTGCTCCGGGTGGGCGGCTATCACCTGCCTTACCCGCCAGCGCTGGTTGAACACGACTACCTGCCGGGCGCCGCCCGCATTGTGCGCGCTGTGCGCGAGGCCCTGACCTACTGATACCACTCCAAGGATGACATGCCGAACGAACTGCTGACCTTCAAGTTGCCTGATCCGGGCGAGGGCCTGACCGAGGCTGAGATCATTCGCTGGCTGGTCGCCCCAGGCGACTCGGTCAGTGTCAACCAACCCGTCGTGGAGATCGAGACCGCGAAATCCGTGGTCGAACTGCCCTCGCCGTTCGACGGGATAGTGGCCGCGTTGGCCGCCGGCGAAGGTGCGGTGGTGCCGGTGGGGCGGGTCATCTTGAAGATCGCCCCCCGCGGCGCGGACACAGCGACCCTCACCGCCCCGCCCACAACACTCCCGGCCACGTTGCCCGATGCCGTCACCTCCGTCCCGCCCGCCAGGCCTGACCCAGCGGCCGCCCCGCCCCCCGGTCCGGTCCCGGTCCGGGTTGGCTACGGTCCTGGGCACACCCCGGCCGCAGCGTGGCGCGGCGCGGACCGTGCTCCGGGCGAACCGGGAGACCCGGCCGAACTGGTCGGCTCGGCCGCACCCGACGACCCCGGCCCGGGCAGCACTCAGGCCGCACCCGGCGCCCTGAGCCTGGGCGGTGCTCCGGGCGCACCCGGCGGCCCCGGTTCGGGCAGCACTCAGGCCGCACCCGGCGCCCTGAGCCTGGGGCGAGTCAGGGCGAAGCCGCCGGTCAGGGCGCTGGCGCGGCAGCTCGGGGTGGATTTGGGGAGCCTCGTGCCCAGCGGGGACGGCGGAGTGGTGACGCGGGCGGATGTGGAGGAGGCGGCATCGTGCAAGGGGAATGCTGCGGCTTTGGGGGCGGCCGGCGGGACCGAAACCCGCGAACCGATCCGGTCGGTGCGGCGGGCGACGGCGCAAGCGATGGTCGCGTCCGCGTTCACAGCGCCCCACGCGACCCTGTTCCACGAGGTGGATGTGACGCGGGGCCTGAACTTCGCGAAACGGGCCGGGGTTGGGTTCCTGGCGCTGGCGGAATTGGCGCTGGTGCGGGCGGCGCGGCGGCACCGGGTGATCAACGCGCGCTGGGATGAGGCGGCGGGGGAAATTGTCTACCGGAGCGACGTGGCGTTGGGCATTGCGGTGGACACGGACCGGGGTTTGGTGGTGCCGGTGTTGCACGGGGCGGAAGGACTCGGCCTGGCGGGCTTGGCCGCTGGGACCAAGGAACTGGTGGCCAAGGCCCGCGCCGGACAGCTCTCGCCGGGTGATACCGCAGGTGGGACCGTGTCTTTGACCAATGTTGGAGTGTTTCGGATTGACACCGGCACGCCTATCCTGGTGCCCGGCCAGGCCGCAATCCTGGCGTTGGGGGCGGCTCGGATGCGCCCGTGGGTGCACCGCGGGAAACTCAAGATCCGGCAGGTTGCCTGCCTGTCGCTCGCCATTGACCACCGTTTGGTCGATGGCGCCGATGGTGCCCGCGCCCTGCGTGACATTGCCGACGTGCTAGAAAACCCGGCGGCGGCGTTGCTATAAGGCGCCCTGAGACGGTTCGGTGCGGTGGTCCTCTTGGGGGCGGCGCCCCTATTGGACCGGGCGCGAACCGCCCGGATCTAACGCGCTAGCGCCACTAGTCGTTGTCCAAGTCCGAATCGCTATCAAAGTAATTATCGAAGTGCTCATCTAATTCGGCGCCGATCTGGTATAACGGTGAATCGGAGCCATCGGCGCAGATTTCGGTAAACAGATCTGTTATGGCGGCCAAATCAAACTCACTGCCAAGGCCTTCTTCTTGTTCTTGCAGGACTGTATCAAGGAAACGTGTAGCGCCTTCGATTGTTTCGTCAAGGTCCTGCGGTAGCCGGGATATGAGAAAGGCCTGAGACAAGGTCACGCCAACGGGGGTAGGAATCAAGTCTTCAGTCTCCTCCCAGGGGTTTTCCCAAGCGCCCAGCAGTTCGAACAGGAGACGCCCGTGGGTGGCCTGAGCCAGAGCCAACCCCAACGCCAGCGACCGAGGCAAGGCATTTAGGCCAAGCGGCGGGATCAGTCTGACCGCCGCCTTGGCGGCGTAATCCCGGCGCGGCATAGGCCGGCCCTCGCCCAAAGCGCAAAGATAGAGAAAACTGGCATACTGATTGGCTTCCGGGAGGGAACGCTTCCAGCCGCGACTGATAATATGCCCTAAGAGGCCTAAACTGTCATCGAAGAGCCGTTCCGCGGTCTTTGTCCGGTAAAATTTGCCTTTGGCCAAGCGCACCAAGCCTAAATCACGGACGCACTGGGCTACCCAGTACAAGTGTCCATAAGTCCCGGTACCGCTATATTCAGTCAAATAGGAGCGGTCTTGGGTCCGGAATTGTTTGGGCCAATTCAGGACAGCTTCGAGTTCAGCTAGAACGGAGTCGGGAAAGTCATGGAACTGGGTCATTGGCAGGCCATCGACTGGAATCAACTCAAGGAGTTTGCGGAAAGCTGCGACGGCTTGCCCAGCCGACTCTTCAGTGATCCGGGCAGGTTTGATCCGGACAGGTGGAGCATGTAACAAGCTGCTAAATGCCGCATTCGCGCCGTCAATGTAGCGCCGCCGCCGAGCCGAGAGCCGCTGGCGCGGCGGCGCCCCCCAACTCTCAGGATTGATCTGCTCGATTAGCTGGGCAGTTAGACCAGCCGGCATTTCTCGGTCATCGCTGACCTCCACCCGGACGGCGAACAGCGGTGTCTCACCGGCAAACATCAGCGCAGTCCCGGGGGCGGGGAAGGCGTCGAGTACAGTGTCCCATTCTGCGGGACGCATTCCCGGTATGCCGATCTGCTCAACTATTCCCAAAGCCAAGTTGCTCGGGGTGGTCCACAGCTGTTCCGGGAGACCGGTATCCGGCGCCAGGCCGAGCATGGTGTATTCCGGGTCCGTATCGCTTTCGGTTATGATCAGCAACGCTGTCGCGAAACCGCTCAGCGGCAGGTCCGGGTGGAAGCGCAAGAGCTGGCTGGGGCCGTCTTTCGCAGGATCGGTGGCGATCTGGACATAAACGGGAGCTTTCGATTCCATAGCAATGATCATGGCACGGCGCACGCCGTTCTCCTCGCGCCGCGCCAAGGATTCTCCCCGCGATCTACCCGCCCCGTCGCGCGTCGCCCCGTCCGCTCGGTGTCCGATGCCGCGCATCGCCTCGTCCGCTCGGTGTCCGTTGCCGCCTCCCGCCCCGTCCGCTCGGTGTTCGATGCGGCCCCCGGCCCGTCTGCTCGGTGTCCGATGCCGCGCTTCGCCTCGTCCGCTCGGTGTCCGTTGCCGCGCTTCGTCCGTCCGCTCGGTGTCCGATGCCAGCCCAGCCCGCGAGTGTTTCAATTTATCTCTTGGATTTCGTCGAGTGTTTCAATTTATCTCCGCCCTCAGCATCACCGCAGGTCAGGGCCTTGGTCTTGGTTGGGCAGGAGATAAATTGAAACACTCGCCACCGGAAAGGAGATAAATTGAAACACTCGACGCGGCTGGGGCCGCGATGGGCTCGTCGAGCGTGTCAACTCGTCGGCTTGGGGCCGCGAGTGTTTCAATTTATCTCCTGGGTTTCGTCGAGTGTTTCAATTTATCTCCCGCCCTCAGCGTCACCGCAGGTCAGAGCGTTGGGCTTGGTCGGCCCGGAGATAAATAGAATCACTCGCCACCGGAAAGGAGATAAATTGAAACACTCGCCACCGCAGACAGCGCCAAGCACAGGCCGACTTCGCTCGAAGCGTTGGGGCTGGCGGTGTGGTCGGGATCGTGCATGGTGGGGGTTGCGGCGGCGGGTGCCTGCCCTGGCGCCTAACCTAGTGGGATGCGAATCGCACGTTTCACGGTGGATCAGGACCCGGTCTATGGGGTGGTGCAAGGCGAGGAAGGCGAAGAGGTGGTCCACGCCGTGGGCGGCGACCCGCTTTACACAGAGATCACCCCGACCGGTCAGACCTACGACCTGCAGGACGTGCGCTTGTTGGCGCCGGTCATCCCGCGGTCCAAGCTGATCGGGGTGGCCCACAACTACCTGGAGCGCCCGGGAGCGGCGGCGCCTCGCACAGAGTTCGCCAGCGACGGAGTCGGCCGGCCAGGTGGCGAGGAGGGCTGGCCAGGCGACGGAGCCGCTGCCAGCAACGGAGCCGCTGCCAGCGACGGAGCCGGCCGGACAGGGAGCGCACCCGCCCCCGGGCCGGTTTGGTTCGGGAAACCGAACACATCCGTCGTGGGACCCGGTGACCCGATTG
>JAITJY010000346.1 GCA_031278675.1 Bifidobacteriaceae bacterium | reverse complement strand
GGCGTCGAACTTGGCCCCGACTGGGTACTGCATGAATGAGTTAGCAGCCAAGATGAAGAAGGCTGAAAGGTTGACGGCTAATGCCACCAGCCAGATCGTCAGCAGGTGTACGCCCCGCGAGAGGCGCCCCCAGCCGAAGATCCAGATGCCCAGGAAGGTTGACTCGATGAAGAACGCCGCCAGCGCCTCCATAGCCAACGGTGCGCCGAAGATGTCGCCCACCATGCGCGAGTATTCGGACCAGTTCAAACCGAACTGGAACTCCTGAACGATGCCGGTAACAATGCCCAGCGCGAAGTTGATCAGCAAGAGCTTGCCAAAGAACCGCGTGAGACGGTACCACTCGTCTTTGCCTGTCTTGTACCAGATGGTCTGGAGCAGCGCAACTAGCGGCGTCAGCCCAATGGTCAGAGGGACAAAGATGAAGTGGTACACAGTGGTAATGCCGAACTGCCATCTGGCAAGATCGAGTGCGTTCTCCACGTGCACCTCCGCTTTGAGGATGTATTCGGAATGGGACAAATGCGATGTGAAATTATGGCAGCAGGGGGCATGCCCCGGCCTTCTTTCAAGGTATGGCGGATGCCGCCAAGTTAGTAGGACTAAAGTCCCATCTTCTTCACATTTTCTGCCGATTTCTTCACGATTGCGGCCTCAAAACGGCGCTTGAGAGTAGGTCTACCCATCGCCAAGGGCTGAAGACAGATGGTGGTTGGCGCCGGCCGGCGAGCGGGCTAAGCCTGGATCCACCGACGATCGCCGCAGGGAAGCACCAGACGGGTGCGATGGGCGTTCCTGGCCGGCGATGGCTACCCGGTGGCCTGCCCGGCTGGTCAGGGGCGTCCAGCGGGCTTAGCTGGCGAGCGCCGGGTAGGCGAGGATCGGTGGATCGAGGCTAAGATGAGCCCCCCGGCGCGTCCTGCGGAGGGTAGTGCCCCGGCTGTGTCATACTAGATGCGGTCTTGCGGCACGCCACGCCGGCCGCTCGACCGAATGACATCTTTGCCGCTCTTGTACATGTCGGTTTGGCTTTAGGGATGCGCTGCGGCGCATGTTGGCTGGCCCAAAGGCAATACTCGGTGGAGGCGGGGGCCTTAACGGACCCCCTGTCCCGACTTGGCGAAGGAAGTAGGCGGCGGCGCATGGCCGTATCCGGGATTCCGGATCGCGGTCAGTTCCACCGCCGGACCTCGCAGGCCGCTACCGCAGGCCCCGCGTACAAGCGCAAAGTGTCAGGACCGACAGGCTTTCACGGCCCGCACGCCTCAATGGGGCGGGGGCACCGTGCAACACCGGGCACACCGGTCATGGCGTGGTGAGCGAGTGTGCCCAGGAGTATCCGTGGCTGATGACCAACTGCAGTTCGAACTCGAACTGCCCACACCGACCAGGCGCGCTCCACGGCGCGCCACCAAAGCACAATCCGCTCCAGAACTGGCCCAATTAGACCAGTTGCTGGATCTCAGCGCCGCCGAACAAGCCCACAGCCAGCGCCTCGCCGAGCGAGAAGCGGCCGGGCAGCGCGCCGCAGGGCAGGGTTTAGCGGACCCCGCCGCATCCAAGCCGGCGACCGGCCGGCGCACCCGCCGTTCCCGCGCCGGGGCCGGTACCGCAGCGAAGGACGTAGCCAACGCGACAGACGATGCCGCGTCCAGCACGACAGACGATGCCGCGTCCAGCACAGCGGGCGGCACCACCGGCAACACTGCGGCCGGCGCCCCGACCGCCCTGGGCGGTGCTGCCGCCGACGCGGCGGGCAGCGGCGCTGCGGGCGGGCCCAGCGCGCCTAAGGCATCCGGTTCGCCCGCAGTTGGCCGGAGGTCCGCCCGGGCCGGGCGCAAGGCGTCCGAGCCGACTGCCAGCACAGATGCTAGGACCGCAGCACGCTATCCGAACCAACCCGAGGCCACCAAGGACGCAGTGGCCGGCGCGCCAGCCAGCGAGCCGGACGGAACCAGCGCCACGCGGCGGAGCCGCGCTAGCAGTGACTTGGGCGAGCCGACGAGCGAGCCGGGCGACACCAGCGGCGCGGGCGCGCAAGGGCGCCGGGCGGGCGGCGGCGGAGCCGCGTCGGCGAATGAGTCGGAGGGCACCGAGCCCAGCGCGGGCGGGCGGCGCGGGCGGCGCGGGCGGGCGCTAACACCGGCCGGCGAACCGCCGGCCCCAGTTGACCCGGACGCGCGGCGCCTGCCGATGACCGCACTGCTATTCCAGGCCCCAGTCACCGTCCCAGCGCGGCCCAAAAAGACCAACCAGGACGAGTTGACCACCGGGAAAACCAAAGGCGGGGCCAAAGCCGGCAGAGCGACACCCCCGTCCGGAAGCGGCGAGCCAGGCGAACTAGGCGGCCCAGCCGGGCCAGGGGCAGCCGCCGGACCAGGCGGACCCGATGGATCGGGCAGCCCAACCGGATCAGCCACACCCAGCGAACCAGCCGGGACGCCAACCGCGCCAGCCGGAACCAGGTCACGCCGCAGCGCCAAAGCGAGCGAAACACCCCGGAAGGGCGGGGGAATAGGCGGGACGGCGGCATCGGCGGGCGGGGAAGCCACAACCGGGCCGGACGGCACCGAAGAACCCAGCTCCCGGCGGCGGCGGCGGCGCAACCGGGCCGGACGCAAAGCCGACGCGGCCACAGAAGCCGCGATCGATGCCGTCACCGCAGTCGGAGGCTCGACGCGGCTCGAAGCCAAACGGCAACGGCGCCGGGAAGGCCGCGAAACGGGACGCCGACGCGTCCAAATCACCGAAGCCGAGTTCTTGGCGCGGCGCGAATCGGTCGCTCGGCGGATGGTGGTCCGCGAATTGAGCGGCCGGACCCAAATCGCCGTGCTGGAAGACGACGTGCTGGTAGAACACTACGTGGCGCGGCGCACCCAACACTCAACGGTCGGTAACGTCTACCTGGGCCGAGTCCAAAACGTGCTGCCATCGATGGAAGCGGCCTTCGTCGATGTGGGCAAGGGCCGCAACGCCGTGCTCTACGCCGGCGAGGTCAACTGGGACGCAGCCGGCCTGGAGGGCCAACCGCGGCGGATTGAACAAGCCCTATCCTCCGGGGACGCGATCATGGTGCAGGTCACCAAAGATCCGATCGGACACAAGGGGGCCCGCCTAACCGCCCAGATCACATTGGCCGGCCGGTACCTGGTGCTAGTGCCTGCAGGCGGCATGACCGGAATCTCGCGCAAACTGCCAGACGTGGAACGCGCCCGGCTCAAGAAACTGCTGAAAGAAATCGTCCCAGACGGCACCGGCGTGATTGTGCGCACCGCCGCCGAAGGCGCCTCAGATGCCGAACTAGCCGCAGATGTCGCCCGCCTGACCGCCATCTGGGAGAAAATCCAACAGCGAGCCACGACCGCCTCCGCCCCCTCCCTGCTCAAAGGCGAACCCGACCTGGCGATCCGCGTAGTGCGCGATATCTTCAACGAAGATTTCACCTCCCTGGTGGTCTCCGGCGAGTCAGCCTGGCGCGAGATCACCCACTACCTCGAAGAGGTAGCCCCCGAACTATTAGAACGGGTGTCGCGGTGGACCGGGGAAGGTGACGTGTTCGCCGCCGACCGCATCGATGAGCAACTCGCTAAAGGCCTAGACCGCAAAGTCTGGTTGCCGTCCGGCGGATCGTTGGTGATAGACCGCACCGAAGCGATGACCGTGATCGATGTCAACACCGGGAAGTTCACCGGCGCCGGCGGCACCCTCGAAGAGACCGTGACCCGCAACAACCTGGAGGCCGCCGAGGAGATAGTGCGCCAGCTTCGCCTCCGCGATATCGGCGGGATCATTGTGATCGACTTCATCGACATGGTGTTGGAATCCAACCGTGACCTGGTGCTCCGCCGCCTCGTCGAGGCGTTGTCCCGCGACCGCACCCGCCACCAGGTGGCCGAGGTGACCTCCTTAGGTTTGGTCCAGATGACCCGCAAACGAGTCGGCCAAGGCCTAGTCGAAGTGTTCTCCGAGACCTGCGAGACCTGCGGCGGGCGCGGTTTTATTGTGCACACCAACCCCGTTGAGCGCGGCGGTTCGTCAGGTTCCGGCAACGGCGGGGGTTCCGGGTCCGGGTCCGGGTCCGGCGTTTCCGGGGCTGACGGCGAGTCCGGCACCAAGCGCAAGAAGCGCGGCGGCAAGAAGCACAAGCGTAAAGCCGACGATGCCGACGCCTCACCGCCCGCTCCCAAGGCACCGACCGCTCCGCTCCTCGCCGAGACCCCGCCTGAGGCGAAGGCGACCCTAGCGTCGATTGCGGCCGCCGCAGCGGCCTCTCGCGAGCAAGCCGCAGCATAGTCCGGGGACTCGGTATCCCCCCGGGCTCAGCGGCGCGCTTGAGGGTACCCCGGAGAGCTTGGCGCGGCATCGTCATCCGGGGATAACCGGGCGGGCTGGTTAGCTGTTCGGGAACCAGCGCTCGACGTGTTCGGCGATGGATGTCTCGAAGGCGTCATCGTTGTGGTGTTCGCTGAGCCATTCGGTCAACGAGCCGCCTGCGGCCTGGTCCAGTTCGGCGCGGCAAGCCGCTGTATCTGTGACAGCGCGCAGCAGCATCGCCTCGGCTTCGGCTGGGGTGCGATAAAAGAACGGGTAAGCTCCGGGCACAATCGCGTGAGCCCAAGGCAGGTCCGGGAACACGCCGACAGCGCCGGCCAGCAGCGCCTCAATATACTCCAACCCATAAGTTTCTTCACGGGCGGTGGCCAGAAAAGCAGTAGTTCCGGCCAAAGCCTCCCAATACTGCTGGCGGGACGGCGTGAGCGGCCCAACCCAGGCCCACTTATTCCGGGACAAAGCCATTGCCTGAGGCGAAACCAAATGCTGTTCCACCAGACGAGCTTCGACCCTGATGGGCGCCTTCTTGGCGACCCGCGAAACCACATCCATAAACAACTGCGGCCGTTTGCGTTCTGACATGTAAATTGCGGGATAGAGCACCACGGGCCGGTCTGGTTCGTGACGCGGTTGGAGGTGTTCCAAGCGGATCCCCAGATTGA
The DNA here is from genome assembly GCA_031278675.1 of Bifidobacteriaceae bacterium. GTDB lineage: Bacteria > Actinomycetota > Actinomycetes > Actinomycetales > WQXJ01 > JAIRTF01. The sequence goes on along the minus strand of JAITJY010000346.1, from coordinate 713 downwards.
CCCAGGAAATGCGGGCGCGTTCCGCCAACGGCTGAATAGTCCAGCGCCGCACGTATTCTTGGATCGCTTTAGCGGTGCGTTCCGAATTAGCGAACGTCGGGAACAATGCACAAGACAAAGACAGCGTCGCGAGTTCAACCGCCGAATCGTAGCGGGTCCAGTTCCACCACATAAAGTTCATCAACTGTGGGGCGGCGCGGGTCGGGGAATTGTCGCGCAGAATCTGCCAGACCGCAGTTGAGTCGATCACGTCCATGTTGATGACGACTGTGTTTTCGGCATCGACCAACTCGAGCGGAACCACGTCGAAAGCCGCATAACGGTGGATTTGCGGTGCGACGAGTTCCGCGCCGGGGAAAACCCGGAGTAGCCGACGCACCAGTGTGTCGCCAGCGCCGTGCCCGCCCACTGTGCCGTCTGCTGCAACGCTCAGGTCCGAGTATCTGATCGCAATCTTCATGAGCGCATCCGTCCTGGAGGTAGCTGGTCATCTTCCGGGTGGGCCACCGCGCGGTCCCACCTGCATGAGGCTACCCCCGGCCAGCCCGCGCCGGGCCGGACCTTAGCCTCGATCCCCCGATCCTCGCCTACTACGCCGCCGGGACCCCGTTTGGCTGCGCGTGCCCGCCGAACGGCTGCTCCGCCACCGTCAACAACTAAGCCACCGCCACCGCCACAACCCCCAAGCCCGATGCCGCCCACACCCCGTTTGA
>JAITJY010000286.1 GCA_031278675.1 Bifidobacteriaceae bacterium | reverse complement strand
CCCCGGCGGCCAACTGTGGTTCGAAGTCGAAGACCACGCCGCCTTCAAGATCGCCGATCACGACTGTTTGACCAGCCTGGGCGCCCGCTTTGGCCAATGCCTCTTCCACTCCGGCTTTGGCTAGGCGGTCTGCGAGGTAGCCGACTGCTTCGTCGTTGGCGAAGTCCGTCTGAACCACCCAGCGTTCCACTTTTTCGCCTCTGACCTGGTAGAAGGTGTCTGAGCCGCGTTGGATGCGCCGCACCTCGAAGCCGGGCGTGGCGGCGGTGCGGGGCTGGAGCACCACACGGCGGCGGACCGGGTCGTTGTCCAAGGCGGCCCGGGCGCGGCCTGCGGCGACTTGGCGCGCCAACTCGAAAGCGAGTGGGCGCAGCCCCTGGTGGGATGCGGCGCTGACCTCGAAGACGGGCCACCCGCTCGCGGTCAGGTCGGGGCGGACTAGTTGGGCCAACTCGTGGGCTTCGGGCACATCGACTTTGTTCAGCACAATCACCCGGGGGCGTTCCATCAGCGGCTGGCTCGCGCCCACCAGCCCCACATCTTCGGCGTACTCGGCGAGTTCGGCCTCGAGGGCGTGATAGTCGCTGAGCGGATCGCGGCCGGGTTCCAGTGTGGCCAGGTCTATGACGTGGCAGATCACGGCGGTCCGCTCAATGTGGCGCAAGAACTCGTGACCTAAGCCTTTGCCTTGGGCGGCGCCGGGGATCAGGCCGGGCACATCCGCCATGGTGAAGCGGTGGTCACCGGCTTGGACCACGCCCAGATGCGGTATCAGGGTGGTGAACGGGTAATCCGCGATTTTGGGGCGTGCCGCCGAGAGCGCTGCGATCAGTGAGGACTTGCCGGCGGACGGGTAGCCGACCAGCGCGACATCGGCGATCGTTTTTAGTTCGAGTACCACTTCGGTTTGGGTGCCGGGCTCGCCCAGCAGGGCAAACCCGGGGGCTTTCCGCTTGGCGGAGGCGAGCGCTGCGTTGCCTAAGCCGCCGCGGCCACCCAGTGCTGCGGTGAATGTGGTGCCGGCGCCCACCAGGTCCGCCAGCACTGTGCCGTCCTTGGCTTTGACCACGGTGCCGTCCGGGACTTTGAGTATTTTGTCGGCTCCGTTCGCGCCTTCGCGGTTCGACCCTTCGCCGCCGGAGCCGTTGCCGGCCCGCTGGTGCGGCGCGTGGTGGTATCCCAGCAGCGTTGTGACCTGGGGATCTACTTCGACGATGACGCTTCCCCCGCGGCCCCCGTTGCCGCCATCGGGTCCCGCCAGGGGCTTGAACTTCTCGCGCCGGACCGAGACGCAGCCGTTACCGCCCCGGCCGGCCGCCAGGTAGAGGTGGACGCGGTCCACGAATGCGGCCATCGGCTTCCCCCTTCCTGAGTGAACCTTACCCTCGATCCACCGCTCCTCGCCTGCGGCGCTGCTCGCGCCTTAGGCCCGCTGGACGCCCCTGACCAGTTCAGCCGGCCGCCGTTGGGGGGCGGTGGCAGCGCCCGCCCGCGCTGGTTGGTTTGGTCATGGGCTGAAGATGACTCGGGCGCCAGCCGGGTGTCCGGCGGCGCCCCAAGTCGCTGCTAAATGATGCGCGGGTCAGGCTGTGACCACATCGACCACGCGGCGTCCGCCACGGGCCCCGAACTTGACGTGACCGTCACGCAGCGCGAACAGTGTGTCGTCGCCACCGCGGCCCACGCCATCGCCCGGGTGGAAGTGGGTGCCGTGCTGGCGGACAATGATCTGCCCGGTCTTGACCACCTGCCCACCGTAGAGTTTGACGCCCAACCGCTGGGCGTTGGAATCGCGGCCGTTCCTGGACCTGGATGCGCCCTTCTTATGTGCCATGTTAGCTTCGCTCCTTTACCCGATCCGTACCGTTATTCGATCCCCGTGATCTTCACACGGGTCAGGTCCTGGCGGTGCCCCATGCGGCGGTGCTGCCCGGTCTTGTTCTTATAGGTGAAGATGTTGATCTTGGGGCCGCGCTCGTTGCCGAGCACTTGGGCCGTGACTTTTACCTTGGCCAATGCGTCCGGAGCGGTGGTGACGGCGGCGCCATCGACCAACAGGAGCGCGGGCAGTTCAATCGTTGCGCCCGCAGCCTGCGGGAGACGGTCCAAAACAACCGTGTCGCCCACCGAGACCTTCTCTTGGCGGCCTGACGCCTTGACTATCGCGTACACCACTGACTGCTCCATCTGCTGCGGTGCACCTCAGGCGCACCCGGTTGACTGAAAAGAATTGGTTCGCGGGGTCCCCTGACGCGCCCAAGCTGACCCGGACGGAGACGCACCGACCTCTTAGGCTACGGTCCGCCGCTCCCCTGGGTCAAACCGGCCGCGTCACTTCCCCGGATTGGACCCGGCCGGACGCGGCTAAAGGGGGATAGATTGAAACATTCGCTCCCGCTCGTGGCGCCAAACGCAGTCCGGCTTTGCGCAAAGCCTGGCGGTCCCCGGGTTCCAGCAGGTGAGACACCGGGCCGGACCGAGGCGCGCCTGGCACGGGCAGACGGATCATGGCCGTGGGCCGCCGGACGCCGTCTTCGACCGAAGCCTGGAATAACATGGGCGGCGTTCGGCGGCTCAAGACCAGTTAGCGCTCACAGGCCGATGCCGTGTCGCAGTCCCAGCCCCGGGCGCGTGCCCGTACCATTGACGGCATGGCTACCGACGATTTCTTGGCGGATCTGCGCGCCTTAGCGCAGACATTTGACTCGATTGTGCAGGTCAGCGCGCCGGATGAGATTCGGGCCAGGATTGCGCGCCTGTCCGAGGAGGCTGCCCAGCCGGGCTTGTGGGATGACACGGAGCGGGCGCAACAGGTCACGTCGAAGCTGTCGCATGCCCAGGCTGAACTCGAAAAGCTGGAGACAATGCGCCAACGACTCGACGACCTAAGAGTGTTATTTGATATGGCGATCGAGGCAGATGATCAAGAGACGCTGACGGAGGCCCGCCAAGAACTGACTGCGGTCAAAGAAACTCTCGCGGATATGGAAATCCGCACATTGTTGAACGGCGAATATGACGAACGGTTCGCGGTTGTGGCAATTAGATCAGGCGCTGGGGGAGTTGACGCGGCAGATTTCGCAGAAATGCTGCTGCGAATGTACTTGAGGTGGGCTGAGCGGCACAATTATCCGGTCAAAGTACTTGATACGTCTTACGCCGAAGAGGCTGGCCTGAAATCGGTCACTTTCGAGGTGGCGGCGCCCTATGCCTACGGCACACTCTCCGTCGAGGGCGGCACACACCGCCTGGTGCGCATCTCGCCGTTCGACAACCAGGGCAGACGCCAAACATCTTTCGCGGCGGTCGAAGTCATCCCCCTGATCGAGGACACGGATCACATCGAAATACCCGAATCGGACATCAAAGTTGACGTGTTCCGCTCATCTGGGCCGGGTGGCCAATCTGTCAATACGACTGATTCGGCGGTCCGGATGACTCACCTCCCGACCGGCATTGTGGTCTCGATGCAAGACGAAAAGTCCCAGATTCAGAACCGTGCTGCTGCGCTGCGCGTCCTCCAATCCCGGCTCTTAGTGCTGCGCCGCGCCGAAGAGGCTGCCAAGAAGAAAGAATTGGCCGGCGACATCAAAGCATCTTGGGGCGACCAAATGCGCTCCTATGTCCTACATCCGTACCAAATGGTCAAGGATCTGCGCACCGAGCACGAGGTCGGCAACACCGCTGCCGTATTCGACGGCGATATTGACGGCTTCATCGACGCCGCGATCCGCTGGCGCCGCCGCCAAGAACGCGCTGCCGCCTAACGGCCAGCCGCTGGGATTCGCGTGGTAGCCCGCTGGGATTTGCCCAACGTCTCGCGATCTAACCGCCGGTCTGCGAGAATTGCGGCGTCCGATCAACGACAGCCGAGGAGACACACGTGACGCAGGCCCTAGGCTACCTTTGCCCCCGTTGCGGTGGCCCGCTCGCCTACAGCGCCGAGCGCGGCGCCGTAGTGTGCGCCAACTGCGGCTCCGTCTTCGACCCCGCCAGTTTCCAGTTTGTGGACGGACGGTTCAAGGAGAACGCACCGCCCCCACCAGGTACGGTCCCGTTCGCCCCGCCCGCAGTTGCCTCGCCCACTGATCAGCCGACCGAGGGTGACACGCGTGTCGTCTGGCCCGGCGACTTGCCAGCCCCGGCCGGCGCACTGGCCGAGGTCGCCGCAGCGGGGCACCCCGGCCAGTTGGACCAAGGCGGGCAGGCCGGCCCGGGCGCCGCCGGGGCGGCGCCTGACCTGTGGCGTTACACCTGTGCGTCCTGCGGCGCGGAGGTTGTGGCGGAGCGGACGGCGATGGCCGGGACCTGTCCCTATTGCCGGAGCCCAATTGCGCTGGTGGACCAGATGGTGGGGCAAATGGCTCCACAGTTGGTTATACCGTTCCGCTATACCAAGGCTCAGGCTGTCCGGGCATTGAAGAAACTGTACCTCGGCAAACGGCTGTTGCCGAAGGTGTTCTCACAACAAAACTTCGTGGACGAAGTCAAAGGCCTCTACGTCCCATTTTGGATCTTCGACTTCGACACCGACGTGGTGGAGCATTTCTCGGCGACCAAGGTGCGGCGATTAACTGTTGGGGGCAAACGTCATGTGACAACCTCGTACTATCTGGTGGTCCGCGGGGGAACAGCGAACTTTAGGGGCGTGCCGGTGGATGGTTCGATCAAGATGCCGGACGAGATTATGGAATCGATTGAGCCATTTGATTTGAGCCAGGCGGTCTCGTTCCAGCCGTCTTACCTGGCGGGATTCTTGGCGGAGGTGTATGACGTGGATTCGGAGCAAGCCTCGACCAGGGCCACCGAACGCCTGACCGGGACGGGCGGCAAGGTGTTCGCCAAGACGGTCAAGGGCTACACCAGTGTTGTTCTGGCCGGGGCTGAGGTCAAGGTTCGCCGTGCGTCAGTCGTCTATGCGCTACTGCCGGTCTGGATGCTGACCACCATCTGGCGGGGCAAACGCTTCACCTTCGCGATGAACGGACAAACCGGACGAATGATCGGTGATCTGCCCCTCGACAGGCGGGCCTACTGGCGCTGGTTCGCTATCTTTGGATTGAGTTCGGCGGCCGTGGCCGCCGTCGTGACGAGTCTGGCGATGGTCCTATGAACCGGGTAACAGGGCAACGCAGGCGGCCGCAAGCGCCGCAATCCGCCGGGATTGGGCCCGCCCGGACGGCGGCCAACCGGGCTGGGGCCGGGCGACAAACCCGGGGGGCGAGGGACGGCATCGTGCGCCGACAAGGCCCGCTGGCAGGCATGTTTGTGCTGGTCACAGGCCTGGCGCTGGTTATTGGAGGAGTGCTGGGGGCCGCCCCGGCAGCCGCCGCGAATGATTTGCCACTCCTGGTAGACGGCGCCGACCTGCTGACGTCAAGCGAGGAACGCGCACTGGCGGAACGGCTCGACGCGGTCAGCGCGGAGCGGGGCGCTGATGTCGTGATCGTCACGGTCCAGTCCCTCGGGGCTCGGACGTCCACCGAATTCGCGGATGATTATTTCGATTACGGGCCGTCGGCGACCGATCCGTTGGTCCCCGGCGAGGACCCGAACGCCGGCTATGGTCAGGGCTACGACCGTTCGGGTATACTGTTCTTGATCAGTTTGGAAGCGCGGGATTGGGCCATCTCGACGCGCGGCGGCTCGATCAGCGTGTTCAGCGACCGGCTCCAGGCCGACATCATGGACGAGGTCAGGCCATACCTCTCGGACGGGCAGTGGGCGGCGGCGTTCAACGAGTTCGTCGGCCGGGCAGACCGGGTCTACGCCACGGATGGACGCTCGGCCTCGGGCGGCTCGATCAACTGGCCGGCCCTCGCGTTGATCACTTTGATCGCCGGGGTGATCGGCGGATTCCTGCCGGTCACGGCCTGGAAAGCCAAACTCAAGTCCGTTCGCCCCGCCGCGGATGCGGCCCGCTACCTGGCCACTTCGGAGGTTTCGCTGACGCATTCGCGCGATGACTTCATCAATCAGCACACAGTGGTGACCGATATATCGGCTTCTTACGGCGTCGGCGGCGGTTCCTCCACCCACGTTGGTTCGTCGGGCGCGACCCACGGCGGCAGCTCCGGCAAGTTCTAGCCGCCCAGCACACACCGGCGCCCGATGCCGTCCGGTCGCCCCCGCAGCCCGGCCCGCCCGCGCCCGGCCCGCCCGCGCCGACCCCTACCGCGCTCCGCCCCTACCGCGCTCCGTCTCTGCCGCGCTCCGTCCCTGCCGCGCTCTGTCCCTGCCGCGCGCTGCGGCCGGGTGCCGTCCGCCGGCCCTCGTGCCCGGCCCCGCCCGCGCCGCGCTCCGCCCCTGGGCGGCGTCCGCCGTGCCCGGCCCGCCCGCTCCGCCCCGGGCCGCGCTCCGCCCCTGGGCGGCGTCCGCCGTGCCCGGCCTGCCGGCGCCGCCCCGGGCGTGTCAGTGCCGGTAGTAGTTGGGGGCCTCGACCACCATCTGGACATCGTGGGGGTGGGATTCTTTCAACCCGGCTGGAGTCACGCGGACAAAGCTGCCGCGCCGGTGCAGTTCGGGAATGGAACGGGCGCCCACATAAAACATGGATTGGTGTAACCCGCCCACAAGTTGGTGAGCGACAGCCGCGAGTGGTCCCCGGTAGGGGACCTGGGCTTCGATTCCTTCGGGAATGAGTGAATCGTCTGAGGTTACATCGGCCTGGAAATAGCGATCCTTCGAATAGGATTTCTTAGTTCTAGAAGTCATTGCGCCCAGCGAACCCATGCCGCGGTAATGCTTGAACTGTTTACCTTGCACAAACACCAATTCGCCGGGGGATTCGTCGCAGCCGCCCAGCAACGATCCGAGCATCACGGTATCTGCGCCGGCCACCAGGGCTTTGGCTATGTCGCCGGAGTATTGCAGGCCGCCATCGGCGATCAGTGGCACGCCGGCGGGCCGGCACGCCTGCGCGGCCTGGTGAACCGCAGTGATCTGGGGCACACCAACTCCGGCAACAACCCGGGTGGTGCAAATCGAGCCGGGCCCAATGCCGACTTTGACGCCATCGGCCCCGGCATCTACGAGGGCCTGCGCGCCGGCGCGGGTCGCCACGTTGCCGCCCACCACGTCCACGGCGGCGGCCGCCGGGTCTGCCTTGAGCCGGGCCACCATCTCCAGCAGGGCCCGGGTGTGCCCGTGAGCGGTGTCGACCACCAACAAGTCGGCGCCGGCGTCGATCAATGCCCAGGCCCGCTCCCAGGCGTCCCCGAAGAACCCGACCGCAGCGCCCACCCGCAGGCGGCCGTCGGCATCTTTGGCGGCGTTGG
>JAITJY010000217.1 GCA_031278675.1 Bifidobacteriaceae bacterium | reverse complement strand
CACTGGGCTAGGTTGGGCTGGAGATAAATTGAAACACTCGCCACCGGAAAGGAGATAAATTGAAACACTCGACGCCGCAGACAGCGCCAGGCGCGGGCCGACTTTGCTCAAGGCCCTGGGCGGGCTGGGACCGTCGGGTGCGCCGGGGGAGCCGGGTGCGCCGGGTGCGCCGGGTGAGCCGGGTGCGCCGGGTGAGCCGGGGTCGTCGGCTGCTCCGGGCGCTGGGGCGCCCTGACGCCGCGCTGAACTGGGGCAGTCGGCGGCGTCGGGTTGAACTGGGACCGTCGGGTGCGCCGGGCGTTGGGGTGCCCTGAGGTGGCGTTGGGCTGGGGGGGCGCCCGGACGGCATCGGGCCAGGGCTTCGCGCAATCGGTGGTGTGGCCTGGGCGTTTAGTGGGCTGAGAGGAGGCGTTGGAGCTGGTCGATCGCTTCCGAAGAGGCCACGAAGACGAGTTCGTCGCCGGCTTCCAAGTACTCGTCCGGGTCGGGGATCAGCGGGCGGCCGTCGCGGATGACGGCGACCAAGACGGCATCATCCGGCCAGGCACACTGCGCTAACAGGCGGCCTACCAGGGGCGAGGCCTCGGCCAAGGTGGTCTCGACGAGGTCCGTGTCGGACTGGCGGAACGTGAGGATGCGGACCACATCGCCGACGGCGACGGCCTCCTCGACCAGCGCGGTCATGATCCGGGGCGTGGAGACGGCGACATCGACCCCCCAAACTTGGTCGAACATCCATTCGTTCTTAGGGTTGTTGACACGGCCAACTACCCGGGGCACGCCGAACTCTGACTTGGCCAGTAAGGCCAAGACCAGGTTGGCTTTGTCGTCGCCGGTGGCGGCCACCACCACATCGACGTCTTCGACGTGGGCATCAATCAAGGTCTTCAATTCGTTGGCGTCCGCGAGGATCCAATCCGCCTCCGGCACCGAGGCCACCTTCATCGCAGCGGGATTCTTGTCGATGATGGTGACTTCATGGCCGTGGGCCAGCAATTCACGCGCGATGGCGCGCCCCACCGAACCCGCTCCCGCGACCAGGACACGCATCATGGCTGGGCCTCCGGTGCCCGGGCCAAAATGCGTTCCGCGCCCAGCATCGAGTCGGTCGGGAGCATTACGTGCAGCAGATCTCCGGCCTGGTAGACGGTCTGATCAGTGGGTAGGACCGCCTTACCGAACCGGCTGATGAACGCCACCCTGCCAGCCACCGCCGCTTCGATTTCCGTCAGATCCGCGCCCACCCAACCAGGATGGAGGTCGAAGCGCGCCAACGTGAGGTACCCGGACGGTTCTTGGTACTCCCCGGCCGCGCCAGCCGGCAGGACCTGGCGGAGCACCTGGTCAGCCGCCCATGGGACCGTTGCTACAGTGGCTAGACCCAAACGCTGATAGACCTCCGCCCGGTCCGGATCATAGATCCGGGCCACCACGTTGTCGACACCGAATGTCTCGCGCACCACCCGCGCCGCCAGCACATTCGAGTTGTCGCCCGAAGAGACCGCCGCGAAGCCGTAGGCCTCTGCGATACCCGCCTGGCGCAGAATCTCCCGGTCAAAGCCCACGCCCGTGACGCGTTGGCCCGTAAAGGCCGGCGGTAGCCGCCGGAAAGCAGCCGGATCTTGGTCGATGACGGCCACCGTGTGGCCGCGTCCCTCCAGCGCGGTGGCGGCCGCCGCCCCAACCCGCCCGCAGCCCATCACAATAAAATGCACTCCTCGATTGTGGCACGCGGCGGGGTTCGGTTGTGGCTGGCGGCGCTCGTTTGTCGCCGATGGCGCCGATGGCGGCGGGGCGGCATCGTGCGCGCCCGGGGCGGCGGGGTGGCGCGCGGCGGGTTGGCTGGTACTTGGGGGCGGCATCGGGCGCGGGATGGCGGGGCGGCGCGCGGCGGGGTGGCTGGTACTTGGGGGGACGGCATCGGGCGCGGGATGGCGGGCGGGTAGGATTTTGGTCCCTGGCAGGCCCCCACGGCGCGGCACCGCGTATTAAGCTGACTGGGTGCCAGATGTCATGGGGGCTTTGGGCCGATTGGTGTTGGGGAAGCCCACCAGCCAGTTTGCGCCGCGGATGAAGCCCCGGGCGCTGCGTATCCGGTACGCGTTGCCGCTGCTCGCGCCGGATGCGCTCAGTTCGGTGGCGTACGCCCCGGATGAAATCCTGCTGACTCTGGCGGCGGCGGGCATGGCCGGAATGGCGCTGAGCCCGTGGGTTGGCCTGGCCATCGCGGCGGTGATGGCGGTGGTGATCGCGTCCTATCGCCAAACAATTAAGGTCTACCCCGGAGGTGGGGACTACACGGTCGCCAAGGAAAACCTTGGATTGTTGGCGGGCGGGCTGGTGGGCGGCGCCGCGATGGTGGACTCGTTGTTGACGGTGGCGGTGTCCGTCTCGGCCGGGGCGCAGTATTTTGCGGCGGTTGTACCGGGCGTCGAAGACCACACCACGGCAGTCGCGATCACGCTGGTCACGGCGTTGACGGTGCTGATGCTGCGGGGCGTCAAGGCGCTCGACACCACCGTCATCCTGGCGGTCTACGCGTTCATCGCGGCGCTCGGTGTGACCGCAGCGACGGGCGGGATCGAGGCGCTGATTGGCACCTTGCCCGCAGGGCCGGCCCAGGGCCTGGAAGTGGTGCCCAGCGCGGGGTTGGAAAGCGGGCTGACGGTGTTGGGTGCGGCCTTCTTAGGGCTGCGGGCGTTTTCTTCGGGCGCGGTGGCCCTGACGGGCGTGCAGACCATTTCTACGGGGGTGGGGACCTTCCGCGAACCGCAAGAGCGCAACGCGGCGCGTTCACTGGCTTTCCTCGGGATCGCGTGCGCGGCGTTGCTGATCGGCACGTTGGCGCTGGCCCGCGAGGTCGGCGCCGTGTTCGTGGCTGATCCGGCCACCCAGCTACGCTACCCGTCAGGTAAACCGGTCGGGGCCGATTTCCACCAAGAGCCCATCCTGGCTCAGATCGCCGAAACGGTTTTCGCCGGGGCGCGGCCTATTTTTGTGGTGGTCACCGGTCTGGTGGGGTTGTTGTTGATCCTGGCCGCCTCCAGCGCGTTCCGGTGGGTCCCGACCCTGATGTCAATGCTGGCCCACGACGAGTTCATGCCGAAACAGTTTTACCGCCGTTCCGACCGGCGGGTCGCCGCGCACGGGATTATCACCCTGGGGTTGGGTTCGGCTGTCCTGATCTACCTCATGGGTGCGTCGGTGACCCAGTTGGTTCAGCTCTACATTGTGGGCGTTTTCCTGTCCTTTACCATCTCCCAGCTTGGGATGTTGCGGCACTGGAACGCCGCCCTGCCGTTGGCGAAGACCGCCCCTGAGAGGCGCCGGATGGCCGGTGCGCGCGCGGTCAACGCCTGCGGGTTGGTGTTGACAGCGGTGGCGTTGGTGATCGTAGTGATCACCAAGTTCACCCACGGGGCGTGGATTTCGCTCGGGTTGGTGGGCTGCGCCTTTTGGTTCATGGTGTCGGTGCGGCGCCACTACCGCCGCGTCGCCGGCGAACTCAAGCTTCCACCCGGGGACCGCACCGACCTGGGCCTGCCCAGCCGAGTACACGGGATTGTGCTGGTCAGCGCCATGAACCGGGCGACGGCACGCGCCATCGCCTATGCCCGTTCGACGCGTCCCGCCACGTTGGAGGCGGTCACTGTCGCCGTGGACTCCGCCCGAGTCTGGGAGTTGCGCCGCGGCTGGGACCGCGCGCGTGTCCCCGTGACGCTCAGGATTTTGGACTCGCCGGGCCGCGAGATCACCCGCCCGCTGATCGAATACATCACCGCCGTCCGCCGCCGCCGCCCCCGCGATCTGGTGATGCTGTACATCCCCGAGAAAGTGGTGCGCCACTGGTGGGAGCGTTGGCTCCACAACCGGTCCGCCGCCCGGCTGACCTCCCGCTTGCGGCACGTGCGCGGCGTCGTGGTAGCCACAGTGCCGTGGCAGCTTGACACGGACCCTGCGGCAGCAGAATAGTGTGCACGATGCCGTCCCCGCCGTCCGCACCGTCCGCTGGGACAGAGTTGACCGCTGGGCCCTGGGGGCACGGCGGGATTTGCGCATCGCGCCGCGACGATGGCCTGATGGTGCTGGTCAGCGGAGCAATTCCGGGTGAGCGCGTGCGCGTGGAGGTGACCGAGCAGCGCCGCACCTACGCGCGGGGGAGCGTGATCGAGGTCCTGGAAGCCGCGCCGTCGCGGGTGCGCCCGCCCTGGCCCGAGGGCGCCGCCCTCGGAGTGACCGATCTGGGCCATGTCGCCCCAATCAGCGCGCGGCAGGCCAAGGGCGAGGTGGTGACGGGTTTGCTGGCCCAGATCGGCGGAATCGCCTGGCCGGTTGAGGTCGAGCCGGTGGGCACCGGCGCAGCGCTGGGCTGGCGCACCAAGATCGAGTTGACCGTTGCCGCCGACGGGCGAGCCGGGATGTATTCGCGCCGGTCGGAGACCCTGGTGCCACTGGCCGCCATGCCTTTGGCGGTCCCAGAACTGGCGGCACTGGGCTTGTTTGAGCGCCGCTGGCCGGTGGGCAGTCGGCTGACGGCGGTCGCGCCGTCAGCCGGGACACCGTTTTGCCTGGTGGATGGCTCCCCGGCGGATCGAGTGCGCCGTGAGGCGGTTTGCGTCCGGGGGCA
>JAITJY010000120.1 GCA_031278675.1 Bifidobacteriaceae bacterium | reverse complement strand
CCCCAACACAACCGCCCCAACGGGGCCGGATCCCCAGCCGGCCGCACCACGCGGGCATATTGATTTTCCACCAGACAGCGGCCCTCACAAAGCTGCTTCAGCAGCATCTCAACGGCCTGAAGAATATCGAGTGGCTCAAACCCGGTCACCACCAACGGCAAGCCGTATTCTGCAGCAATGAAATCGAAATGCCGGGCACCCACCACCGTGGCGACGTGACCAGGCCCAATGAACCCATCCAACGCCAGCTCCGCGCCGTCCAGCAAGGCCCGCAGCGGCGGGCCGATCCGCACATGATTGCTGAAAACCGAGAAGTTCGCCAATCCGGACGCCGCCGCCCGGGAAATAGTCACCGCCGTTGAAGGCGCCGTCGTCTCAAAACCCACCGCAAAGAACACAACCTCGCGATCCGGGTTATCACGCGCCACTTTAAGAGCATCCAACGGCGAATAAACAAACCTGATATCTGCCCCGCGTGCCTGCGCCTCCAGCAAAGAACCACCAGTACCCGGGACCCGCATCATGTCCCCAAAAGTGGTGAAAATAACGCCGGGGCGGGTGGCGAGATGGACGGCATCGTCCACGCGACCCATCGGGATAACGCAAACCGGGCAACCCGGCCCGTGCACAAACTGGACCGTCGGCGGCAACAGCCGCTCGAGGCCGTAACGATAAATCGTGTGCGTGTGCCCGCCGCACACCTCCATGAACCGCACCGTGCGCCCTAGTTCGCCGGCCAGATCGGCGATCACCGCCAGCAGGCGCTTAGCGTCCGCCGGGTCGCGGAACTCATCAACGTAGTCCATGCGCCTAGGCGATCTCCGTCTCCAAGAACGCATCCATTTCATCGATATAGGGTTGGCCCAACTTCTTGATCTGGTCCAAAGTGGCTGCCGCCTCCGCCGCATCGATCACCGACAGCGCGAAGCCCACGTGGACCAGCACCCAGTCGCCCACGCCGACGCCTTCGTCAGCGACCAGGCTCAGTGAAATGACCCGCCGCACGCCGCTGACATCGACCGACGCCAAGTGTTCGGCCGGGTCCACCAATTGGACCACCTGCCCTGGGATTCCTAGACACATGTCAATCTCCTTAGCTGCCCCAAACGCATCAACAAATCCGCGGCAACGGATCGCCTACCAGCACATCTACCAGGCGCGTCCCCCCGAACGCGTTCCGCACCACGACCCGGCCCGCCGTCCGCCCACCCGACGCCCCGGAACCCGGAGCGCCCCAGTCCTCAGGGCCGGACACGGTGCCGATCAGGGCGGCGGAATCAGCCCCGGCCGCCGTCACCGCCGCCAGCGCCGCCTCAGCTGCGCCGGCCGGAACAACGGCCACAAAACAGCCCTCGTTGGCGACATACAACGGATCAATCCCAAGCATATCGCAGGCGCCCCTGACCAGGGGTTTTACAGGGATCGCGGAGTCATCTAACTCCACATCGAGGCCGGCGGCCTTAGCTAGCTCATTAGCTAAGGTGCCGAGTCCACCGCGGGTCGGATCACGCATCCACCGTGTGTCAGGCACGGCCGCCAACAGGGCTTCGACCAAGTGGGTCACGGCCCGCGAATCGGTCCGGATGTCGGCCTCGAGCGCGAGGTGCCCGCGCGCCATCATCACGGCCATGCCGTGGTCCGCGATCGATCCGCTGATCAGGATCCGGTCGCCGGGGCGCACCTGGGCGGCGCCCAACTCGCGGCCTGGCGGGATGACGCCAATCCCGGCGGTAGTGATGAAGACGGCATCGGCCGCGCCGCGGGGGACCACCTTGGTGTCGCCGGTCACTATCGCGACCCCGGCCTGGTGAGCGGCGACGCGCATGTCCTGGGCAATCGCCCGCAGTTCCGCTACCGCGAAGCCCTCCTCGATGACGAATGCGGCCGAGATCCAGCGCGGGATGGCCCCGGAGACCGCCAGGTCATTCGCGGTCCCGTTGACCGCCAGGTCGCCGACGCTGCCGCCCGGGAAACGCAGCGGATTGACCACGTAAGAGTCGGTCGTGAACGCCAGCCGCCCGCCCGCCACCGCCAGCACCGCCGAGTCGGTCAACTCCCGGCTGGGCCGCCCGAACGCCTCCAAGAACACCGCCTCAATCAGCGCTGCGGAAGCCTTACCGCCGGCCCCGTGAGCCAAGGTGACGGCATCGTCGGTCAATTTGGGGCGGCGGCGCTGGGCCGCTTCGATCCGCGCCAAAACTTCCGCTTCCGCAGGCCGGCGACCCTTGCCCGATGCCGTTCGGGCCAGCGACGCCCACCCCTCACCTTGGTTAGGACTCACGTTGGGCCGCTCCTACGCTTCACGGCCCGGGAGCACTGACCGGTCCGCCGGTGCGGCGGCGGCGTTACCCGGATCGATGCGTCCGATCGCCGTGCCGGCGTGAACCAGGACCAGGTCACCGGGCGCGACTTCGCCGACCAGTGACACGTCGATCCATTCGGTGCCAGATTCGGTCTTGACCAGGGCGTCGCCCCAGGCCTGGTTGGGCGGATCGATTATTTCGGCGGTGGTGGCCTGGTCGGAGCAGGTGATGCAGGCCGGCCCTGAGCATTCGGGCGGCCGGGGGGAACTCATCCGAACATCATAGGGGCTGCGCCGCCTGCGGCGCGGGATCTACACCTGGCGGCGGTCCGGGGTGTTCCGGTGGGCTGCGCCGCTGGGTGGGCGTATCAAACCCAACATGTCAGCGCCCCTGCTCAGGGTTCCAGGTCAGGAGGGTGTAGCCAGCCCGGGCTTGGCCTAGGGCCAGGCCGCCGTCACCGGCGGGGACTAGTCGATGGGTCAAGACCGGGCGCCCGTCGGGCGCCAGCGCATCGAGTGTGGCCCGGGTGAGCAGCCGGTTCTGGAACACTCCGCCCGTCAGACCCAACACCTCCGCGCCCGCTTGGTCTGCGGCTCTGACCAGCGCAGTTGCTGTGATACCGGCCAGAGTGGAATGAAACCGGCGAGCCAAACAAGCCCGGTCAACGCCATTTTGCAGCCCCGCCACCGTTGCGGCCAGCAGCATCCGGACAGGGCTGATAGCGGACGGTGGCTGGGCGCGAGCGCCCACTCGGCCACCTGGGAGACGGGCGGGAGCCGCCGGGCCACTGAGGGCGGCGGCCGGGCCGGCCGGGCCAAGCGGATCGGCGCGCCAAGCGGCACAGTCCGGGTGGACGCAGTCGCGGGCCAAGCGCTCCAACTCCATGGCGGCCTGGGCTTCATAGGTGACGCGGTGGCGGACGGCGAGGATGGAGGCGACGGCATCGAACAATCGGCCCGCCGACGTGGTGTGGTGGATCAGGCCCGGCAGGCCCGCTGCGGCCGCTGCGGGTAATTGGCGGAGTACGTTCAACTCTGGTTGCGGGGCCGCCGCGAACGGCGGCAAACCGGCGCCGTCCAGGGAGAACTGGTCCAACAGCGCCACGGCGCACTTCCACGGCGCGAATGACGCGGCATCGCCGCCGGGCAGCCAATATTCGTCAAGGTGCCAGGCCCGTTCAAAACTGAGCGGGTCAGCGGTGCCGCCCAGCACCAGGATCTCGCCGCCCCAAATGTGTCCGTCCAACCCGTAGCCGACGCCATCGAACGTGGCGACGCAGGCCCGGATCTCCGGGCCCAGCCCGTGCTCAGCGAGCAGGCTCAGCGCGTGCGCCTGGTGGTGCTGAACCTGGATCAAGGGCAGGTCGCGCGCCTCGCAGTAGCGCTCCGCCCAGCGCGTCACCGCGTAGTCGGGGTGCAGGTCGGCCACAACCAACTCGGGGACCCGGCCGTGGATCGCGCTCATCTGTTCCACCGAACGCGTCAGCGCGCTCTGCGCCAACGGCGACTCCATGTCCCCGATGTGGGCCGACAAAAACGCCATCCCATCGCGGGTCACCGCGAAGGTGTTCTTCAACTCGCCGCCGACGGCCAGCACTGCGGCATCGGCTTCGCCGAGCATGATGGGGAGTGGCGCGTAACCGCGTGACCGGCGGATTGGGAGACTAGGGGCGGCATCGGCCAAGGGACCGGTCTGACGCGACGCGGTGCCTGCGGGACCCCAACTTTCCGGGGAGCGGTGTGGCGGGGCGGCATCGGCCAACAAGACCGAATCCTCGACGGGGACGTGGATGGGGCGGTCGTGCAGCAAGAAGGCGTCCACCACGCCACCCAAATCCGCGAGCGCCTCGGCGTTGCGGTAGCGCAGCGGCTCGCCGGCGAGGTTCCCGGACGTGGCGACGTAGACCTCGGCGCCACGCACCAACAGGTGGTGCAGCGGCGCGGATGGCAGCATCACACCCACGTCGCCTAAACCCGGGGCGACCCCGTCTGCCAGGTCGTAGGCGGCGCTCATCGGCGCTAGGACAATCGG
>JAITJY010000186.1 GCA_031278675.1 Bifidobacteriaceae bacterium | reverse complement strand
GGACGGTTGGAAGTACCACCATCCTGGCGCAAGGCCCTCACCTGCGTCCCAGCGCCACGCCATGCACCACACACCCCGATCCCCCGAAACCCCAACCCCCGACTACACCCTCAAATGCGAAGAGCCGTTAATGTTGCTGGGCGGCAACGTTTGAATGAGATGGAAATCTGCGTAGAGGTTTTGATAATCTGCGTATAGCTGTTGAATAGACATTTTGAACTCCTTGTCTGGAATGGATCAGGGGCCAGCGTAGCGCCCCCAATAGTTGTTTCGTGCGTGTATTATCGTCTTAGTAAGGGAAACTCCGGTGAACAAGTCTCCCGAATCTTCGGTTCTCGGAATCTTTACAAAAAGACCAGAGCAGATCGGTGATGATGCGTATGCAGGGCACGCACCTCCTAGTCAGCTATAGCTGGCGTGAGGTAGTAGTCACCACCCCAACGACGCCTGACTCTGCTCCTCGCGTCCGGATATTGCCAACGCACCAGATGGTCGAACAACATGTCGTAGTCCAGACCAATCTTCTCGTGTCGAAGCTGAGTCACCAGACCGCGGAGCAATACGGCCAGGCCATCGACATCCTCCGTTGTGGCAGCCGCTGTGAAGCGGCGCTCCAAGGCCGCGGCGGAATACCGTTCACGCGCGGCCAACGTTCCAACGGCCGCTCCGAGTGAGGTCTTCGCGACGTTCATAGGCACCTTCTGAGATTGTTGGTGGAAACCGAACAACACAAGCGCATGGTGCTCCGCCCGCAACCTCGGCGAGATACCGTCGGCGGCATCCGTCAACTCGGTGTAAAACGGCCACAGCTGCGGTACCGATCCAGGTTGGCAGCCTGCGCCGCGGCGCAGTGCCGCTAGGTCACCGCCTTCCGGGATTCGCACTTTCGGCCCGCCGACCGAGTTCTCGTGCGCGGCGAACCTTTGCCAATAGTGGCGGCGTGGGTGGCCTCCTGGCCTGTCTACGGACGGCGATCCGGTGATTGCTTCACTCATTGTTTACTCCTTTCTCAGGGTCTTGGTTGTTGTCCACAGAGTCTTGGCTGTCGTGGCCCTCTTGCGGTACATGTGCTAACGGCAAGAGTTTTCGCAACTTGCTGGAGAACCGCTGCTTGGCTTCGAACTCGTTCACCGGGCGGCCCCTGACAACCCGTCCTCCGAAGGCCGTCGGGGGTACCGCGTCCAGCAGTGACCGAGCTCTGCCATCAGCGATCCAGTATGCGTCCCGCTCCCATCGTTCTTGGGTCGCGAGAAGATCTTGAGGGTTTGACCGGAGCGCGGTGAGAAACTGCCGGATTGCCACGTCAAGACTCCCCACGACCTCATCGCCGGCATGCCCGCCCTTGTCCCAGGGGAGCTTTTTTACACCAGATACTTCACGAAGATCCGACTGGAGATCATCGAGCGCGATGCGCACGCCTTCGGCTTGACCAGCAGCGTCCAACACAGCGCGGTGCAGATCATCGTTTGCGAGCAGGGTCCGGACCGGCAAAGGGAGGCTGTCGGAGACCAAGTTCTCAACCGTCGCTGAATGGTTGCCGTACTCGACTCCCACTGTCAGCACGTCTAGGGGGAAGCCTGGATCAAGCACACCTAGCTCGGCTGCTTCCCCGACTTGGACTAGAAGACGCGAGGTCATGGTCTTGCGGGGATCGCTGGTCTGGATGCGGACCGACAAGAGTGAGTTGAGCCCGCGCCAGCTAGTTCGACCAGCCTGATGGCGAACCGGGATGCGCCAGCCCAACCCCGACGCGGGCCGCTGCGCGCGGTCACGCCATTGCGTCCGAGGATCCCACACCGGAATCTCTTTAAGCCGGTCCCCCGCTGCCACGATGGCCTGCCGTACGATAGTGCCTCCCGCAGCGGTCGATTCGGGTACCAACCGCACGCGTCGGGATTGCCATGTCATCAAGTCCAAGATGCCCCTGGGAGTGTCGTAGACATCCCAGGCCGGTCCGGCCGGCTCCCGCCGCCAATGGGGCGCGTCATCTGCGCCTGGGAGCGAATCTGCGAGGAAGTCTGCTGTGGGAAGGTTCAAGAGCAAGGTCTCGAACAGAGTCCGGCCCTGCGGAATGACCAAGCCGATCGCGCCCAGAGTCCCCACGGGATTCCCAGTGGTCTTGCCGCCTTTCACCTTGGGGTCACCGACCGCACCCGTCTTGTTGGAAGCAGTGTCGAATGCCTGAGTTACTTCCAGAGCCAAGAACGCCGCCATCGGATCGAGTTCCCGGGGCGTCCCGTCAGTCCGGGCGGACCAGAGTGGAACCGAATTGCCCGATGCCGCCACAGGATTCAGCACAGATGATGGCTTAAGTTCATTCTTCGGGGACCGTAGGTCAGCAACCTGGTCGAACGGGCATGTGGGCGAGAACAGGTCAAACCTCGTGCCGTGTTCGGCAAAATACGCGTCTATGGCCTCGACGTCGAACGCGCCCGCGTGCCACCGGCCAGCCCACTCATTCATGTCTGCGGGTTGGCCAAAGATGTCGAGTACCAGCGGAATCAGCACTCGACTAAGAACCGCCGCCTCTTCCAAGGCGTCGGCCACAATGCGCGCCAGGTTGTGCGACTCCACCAGGGCATCGCGTAGCGACAGCGTGCTGGGCCCCCGCGCCCCCGGTTTCCATTGGACTCTGAGTGCTGGGCGCGCATCTAAGCGATACCCCGTTGATTTGATTAGGTCAGGCATGCCTTGCCTCCGGTCGTAGCTAGGTTTCGATGATCCATTGACTTTCCATAGAACTTGCATTGGATAGCTCGCTCCCTCTTCCCGCCCTCGGAGCCATCCTTCGTCTGATAAGGCGGACGCTCCCTGCCTGGGCGGGGGTATCCCGTTGCACCGGATCGCGACGGTGGCGATCGGAAGAGTTGTCCCTGCAAACGCGGGGCTCACCGCTTTGATCCCTTCTTGGGGAACTGGGCCAACAGGCCCAGTTCGCGGTCGTAGGTCAGGACGGCACCGCCGAGGGTTGTGGTGCCGTCCTCACCTAGTTCCAGGACCCTCCAACCGCTCAAATCCGAGTCGAGTTCGAAGAATCCAGGCGGTTTGCAAGCCAGGGCCGCGCGCGTCACCGATTTCCACGCGGGCAGACGGACAAGCGAACCGGCGGCCTGCTCAATGGCCCTCTCGTCATCGTCCACCAGAACATCTCCCCTGGTCAAACGGCGTCCCGCCAGCGTGTAACGGTCGCGGCCGCGAAGCTGGACAACCAGCACCTCAACCGACATAGGCCCATCACGCACCACCGCCCACGCGGCACCCTCATCAGGCAGATCACCAATGCTCCCCTCATGCAGTCCGTCCAAACTTGAACTCGTCATTGTTTTCGAATTACCTAACAAGAACGGCGCAGCGCGCCGCTGCCGGTCAAGCTCATCTACCCGAGCCGCCTTGGCAGCGGCCGAACAGGCCTCCAGCCAGTCGGCCGGGACCAGCGCCGGATCATCCGAATAGACTTCTGACACCAGCGAAGGAATCTCGTCCGGCAACACCCAGCCCTTGTCTAAGTCGCGCCGGATCACCGCCGCCGTACGCAGCAAG
>JAITJY010000173.1 GCA_031278675.1 Bifidobacteriaceae bacterium | reverse complement strand
GGGCAACTGAGCGACGGGACAACGCTGGTTAGGCGACGCGGTACGCCCAACCGTGTTTGTCTTCGCGGCGGCCGTACTGGATGCCGGTCAACTCGTCGGCGAGGGACATGGTCAGTTCGCCGGGCGCACCGTCGCCGATCACCTGGTCAAACCCGTCGCCGGCCAACCGGCCAACGGGGGTCACCACGGCGGCGGTGCCGCACGCGAAAACCTCGGCGACGGCGCCGGACCTGATGCCGTCCAGCAGATCGGCCAACACCACCGGCCGCTCCACCACCTCCCGGCCGCGGTCGCGGACCAGTTGCAGCAGCGAGGACCGGGTCACGCCCTCCAAAATGGTGCCCGATGTGGGCGGCGTCACCACCGCGCCGTCCGCCATCACCACGACCACATTCATGCCACCGAGTTCCTCAAGATGGGTGGAAGTCGCCGCATCCAAGAACAAGACCTGCTCACAGCCGTGATCATAGGCCGCTTCCTGCGAGACGAGCGATGCCGCATAGTTACCGCCGCACTTCGCCGCACCGGTCCCGCCAGGACCCGCCCGGTGATAAACCCGGTCCACCCAGATCGACACCGGCGCTGCCCCGCTCTTGAAGTAGGCCCCGACGGGTGACGCGATCACATAGTAAGACACCTGGTGCGAAGCCCTCACCCCAATGAACGGCTCGGCCGCGAACATGAATGGCCGCAGGTACAGCGATGTGCCGGGCTTGGACGGCACCCACGCCAGGTCCACCTCGATCAAAGCCTCCAAGGAGGCGATGAAATCTTCGGGCGAGAGTTCGGGCAACGCCAAGCGCCGGGCCGACCGCGCGAGCCGCTCCGCGTTGGCGGCCGGACGGAACAGGCGGATCGACCCGTCCGGCCAACGGTAGGCCTTGAGGCCCTCGAACACCTCTTGCGCGTAGTGCAGCACGCCGGCGGAGGGCATCAATTCGATCGGCCCGTACGGGATCACCCGGTGCCGGTGCCAGCCGGCCCCTCCCGCCGTCCAGTCGATCGCCGCCATGTGGTCCGTGAAAACGGTGCCGAAGGACGGCGCTTCTAAGAGTGCGGCCCGCTGGGCCGGCGCGGTGGGCGAAGGATGAGGCTCCAACAGGAACTGGCTCATTTGGTCTCCTTGAATCGTGAAGTTCCGGTGAAGATTCGGTGAAGTTTTAGTGCAGGCCTGGCGGGGCGGCTCAGCTAGCGGACCTGACCAGCGCGGCCAGCGCATCGCCGACCTCGACGGTACTCCGCAGTTCAGGACCGCGGAACGCGAGGTCAGCTTCCACGGCCTGTTCAACGCGGCGAGCCGCGCGGGTATAGCCCAAGTGGTGCAGCATGAGCGCCACAGACAAAACGGTAGCGGTTGGATCCGCCTTGTTTTGCCCCGCAATGTCCGGGGCCGACCCGTGGACCGGCTCAAACATCGAAGGGTACGTCCGCGACGGGTTGATATTGCCCGATGCCGCCAACCCGATTCCCCCAACCACCGCACCAGCCAAGTCGGTGATAATGTCCCCGAACAGATTATCCGTCACTATCACATCGAAGCGCCCCGGATCACTCACCAAGAAAATAGTTGCCGCATCGACATGGAGGTAATCCACGGCCACGTCCGGGTAATCCGCCCCGACCGCCTGGACGGCGCGCCGCCACAAGTGCCCGGCGTGAACCAGGACATTGTGTTTATGGACCAGAGTCAGTTTCCGCCGGGGCCGGGAGTTCGCCAACTCGAACGCGTAGCGCACCGTCCGGTGCGCCCCATACGCCGTATTAACAGACACCTCCGTCGCAATCTCATGATCGCTCCCCTCCCGGATCACCCCACCATTGCCCACATAAGGACCCTCAGTGCCCTCACGCACCACCAGGAAATCGATCGTTCCGGGGTTCGCCAGCGGCGAGTTGACCCCCCCGAACAGCTTGGCCGGCCGCAAGTTGACGTATTGGTCGAACGCGAACCGCAGGCGCAGCAACAGCCCGCGTTCCAACACACCGGGCGGGACACTGGGATCACCCACGGCACCCAACAAGATCGCCTCATGGCCAGCAAGCTGTCCCAGTTCCGCCTCGGTCAGCGTCTCGCCGGTGGCGTGCCACCGCGCCGCCCCCAGGTTGTAATGCGTCGGACGGACCAGGACACCTTCCGCCTCAAGCGCTCCCGCCGCCACCTTCAGCCCCTGATCCACCACCTCAGGGCCAATCCCATCCCCGGCGATCACCGCCAGATCCAGGTCCCGCGGGGCTCCCCCACCGCCACCGCGCGTCATCTTTGCGCGGTTCCTTCCACGTAGTCCGCATCCGAGCCAGCCACCCAAGCAAACAGTTTCCGCAGATCACGGCCCACATTTTCGATTGGATGAGCCTCTTCTTGGGCGCGCAGCGCCGTGAACTCGGGGCTCCCAGCATCCTGATCAGCAATAAACCGCCGCGCAAAAGCACCATTGCGGATATCCCCCAACACTTCGACCATGTGCTCCTTGACCGCCGCATCGATCACTCGCGGACCCGACACATAATCGCCGTATTCGGCCGTGTCAGACACCGACCAACGCTGTTTCGAGATCCCACCTTCATAGATCAGGTCCACAATCAGTTTCATTTCATGAAGCACCTCGAAATAAGCGATCTCCGGCTGGTAGCCGGCCTCGGTCAAAACCTCGAAACCGGCCTGGATCAGATGCGAGACTCCCCCGCACAACACGGTCTGTTCACCGAACAGATCGGTCTCCGTTTCCTCCGTGAACGTGGTCTTGATCCCGGCCGCCCGCAGGCCGCCGAGCGCCTTCGCATAGGACAAGGCCAACGGCCAGGCCCCACCGCTGGCGTCAACCTCGACCGCCACCAGCACCGGGACACCCCGCCCGTCCACAAATTCGCGGCGGACCAGGTGACCTGGGCCCTTCGGGGCAACCATGGCGACATCGACGGCATCGGGCGCTTGGATGTAGCCGAAGCGGATGTTGAACCCGTGCGCAAACATGAGCGCGTTACCGGGCTGGAGGTTCGGCGCAACCTGGTCGTTGTAGACGTGGCGGGCGTACTGGTCGGGGACCAGCATCATCACCACGTCGGCCCAGGCCGCCACCTCGGCGGGCGTGCCCACCACCAGGCCCTGGTCCTCCGCCTTGGAGCGCGAGCGCGATTCGTCGGCTAAGCCAACCCGCACATCGACCCCCGAATCGCGCAAGTTCAGCGCGTGGGCGTGCCCCTGCGAGCCGTAGCCGATCACCGCGACCTTACGGTTTTGGATAACGGACAGGTCCGCGTCATCGTCATAGAACAGTTCTGCCACTTTGAAAAAACCTTCCTAATAGTTGTGTCGGTTGGCCCGGTCTACCCCGCCGGGGACAACTAGATTGTGGGGCCCGCTGGGTGGCCCCGTTGCCCGATGCCGCCCACCCGGGAACGCCCGGCCCTCACGTCATTCAAGGGCTCGTTCCAGTGCCCGGTCGGTGATGCGTTTGGCGCCGCGGCCAATCCCCACCGTGCCGGACTTGACCAGTTCCCGGATGCCGAACGGTTCGAGCAGCGTCAACAAGGCGGTCAGTTTCGAATCCGTCCCGGTGACCTCAATCACCAGGGTCTCAGTCGAAACATCCACGATGTGGGCGCGGAACAACTCGGCGATCTGGGTGACCTGGGCGCGGTTGGTCGCATCGGCGGCCACCTTGACCAGGAGCAGGTCGCGTTGGACAGAACCCTCCAAGTTGTCCAACTCGACCACTTTCAGCACGTTGACCAGCTTATTCAACTGCTTGGTGACCTGCTCTAGGGGGTGCGACTCGACATCGACCACCGCTGTGATGCGGGAAATCGCGGGATGTTCGGTCGGGCCGACAGCCAACGAGTTGATGTTGAACCCGCGGCGCGCAAACAGCGCCGCCACGCGGGTCAGCACGCCCGGCTTGTTTTCCACCAGGACAGAAAGGGTATGTGTTGCCATGATTCGTCTGCCTCGCTTCCTAGAATTCTTCCCGCTCGAAGGCCGGCGCGAGCCCCCGGGTGTATTCGATCGTGTCATTGGATGCGCCGCCCGCGATCATGGGCCAAACTTGCGCGTCGCGCGAGACCTGGAAGTCGATCAGGACGGGCCGGTCGTTGATCGCTTTGGCTTGCCCGATGGCGTCATCCACCTCCTCCGCCACGCTACAGCGCAGCGCCGCGCAGCCGTAGGCTTCGGCTAGTTTCACGAAGTCGGGGATCATCTCAGTGTCGGAGCCGGTGTGTAGGTCGGTGTTGGAGTAGCGCTCGCCGTAGATCAGGGTTTGCCATTGGCGCACCATGCCGAGCGACGAGTTGTTGATCAGTGCAACCTTGACCGGGATTCCGTTCAAAGCGCAGGTCACCAGCTCGTGGCCGGTCATCTGGAAGCATCCGTCGCCATCGACCGCCCAAACTTCCCGGCCCGGATGCGCGACTTGTGCACCCATGGCTGCGGGCACGCCGTAGCCCATGGTGCCGAGCCCGCCGGAGTTGAGCAGGCGCCGGCCACCCCTGAGTTCCACGAACTGCTGGGTCCACATCTGGTGTTGGCCCACCCCGGAAGCAAAGATCGCGTCCGGGGCCGCGAGCGCTGAGAGCCGCTGGATCACATATTGCGGGGCGAGCCGTCCGTCGCTCGGCTCACCATAAGCTAGCGGGTAACGTTTCCGCAGGTCATTGAGGTGTTCCCACCATTTGGCGAAGTTCGGGCGCCGGTCCTGGGCGTTAGCGGCCCGCGTTAGGGCCTCCAGGACAGCGCGGGCATCACCCACGATCGGGATGTCGACTTTGACGTTCTTGCCGATCTCGGCTGGGTCAATGTCGGCGTGGACCACCTGGGCCAGCGGCGCGAACGTGTCCAGGCGACCAGTCAAGCGGTCATCGAACCGCGACCCGATCGCCAGGATCAGATCCGCCTGTTGTAACGCAGCGACCGCTGGCACCGAGCCGTGCATGCCGCCCATCCCAAGGTTGGACGGATGTGCATCATCAATTGCTCCTGCGCCCATCAACGTGATCACCACTGGGGCACCGCTGGCCTCGACCAGTTCGGCCAGCGCGGCCTGACCGCCCGCGCGGATAATTCCCCCACCAGCCAGGATCACCGGGCGCTTGGCGCGGCGCAAGGCCTCCGCAGCCGCTTCAAGCTGTTTGGTGCGCGGCCGGGCTGTGGGGTTGTACCCGGGCAGTTCCATCTTGGCCGGCCAATACCAGGGGGTGGTCGCGGTCTGGGCGGACTTGGTGATGTCCACCAGCACCGGCCCTGGCCGGCCCGTGCGCGCAATGTGATAAGCCGCAGAGATGGACGGCGCAATGTCACGAGCCTCTTTGACCAGGAACGAGTGCTTGGTCAGCGGCATGGTCGCCCCGACTATGTCCGCTTCTTGGAACGCATCCGTGCCGATCGCCTGGGCCCCGACTTGGCCCGTGATTGCGACCAGCGGCACCGAGTCGATGTTGGCGTCTGCCAGCGCGGTGATCAGGTTGGTTGCACCAGGCCCGGAGGTTGCCAGGCACACACCAACCCTCCCGGACGATGCCGCATACCCCGTGGCCGCATGCCCCGCCCCTTGTTCGTGGCGGACCAAGATGTGCCGGATAGATGAGGTATAGAGCGGATCATAGGTCGGCAGGATGGTGCCGCCGGGGATCCCGAAGATTACTTCTACGCCGAGTTCCTCCAGGGTTTTGACAATGGCTTGGGCGCCGGTGAGGTTGGCGCCCGCTAAGGGGCCGGGGGTGGCCGATTTGGGCTTCGACATGGCCTGTCCTTACCTTTCGGGATCTCGATTGAAGTTTTCTGGTGGGCGCATCTGCTCTGGCAATAAAAAACCCTCCGGCCCGAAAGGCGGGAGGGTGCGCGCGGCTAACCTGGCTTGGTTACGCCACGCGCTGGCAAATTACGACGAGCTGATGCACGTCGGCCAGTCTAGACCCGGAGCCCCGTCCCCGGAACGCCGTGTCCAAATGCTGGACACCCCGCGCCGCCAATTTGAGACACCGGGTCGCCGGTGCCCGGCGCTTTGCTGGTGGTGGCCCTGCGGCGGCGCGGCGTCCCGGGACTGGACGCTGACCGGCTGGGCCGGGCGGCATCGGGCGGGGCGGACTGCCCACAATGGCACTCACGGAGCCACCAAAGGGCGAGCGGAGGCAAGATTAGGACAAAAGTTAAGGCCAGGCCCCTACCGCCCCTGTAGCGTGTG
>JAITJY010000138.1 GCA_031278675.1 Bifidobacteriaceae bacterium | reverse complement strand
GCGACGAATGCGGCCCCTGGACCACCCTCGGCTGACCGCGTTGGTCTAGTTTGCGCCCAGGCGCGCCTCCGCAGCGGCGCCGCCTCGCCAACCGGAGGGCAGTCCCGTTCCCGTAGGCGGGATCGGGCAAGGGCTGCTCGCCGCACGTCCGGGACCGGAGGACGATGCCGTTCGCGCGCCGGGCGGCATCGGGCAAGGGCTGCTCGCCGCACGTCCGGGACCGGAGGACGCTCCCGTTCGCCCGCCGGGCGGGATCGGGCAACGGGCGGTGCCTGCCGCAACGCTAGGCGGCGGAGTGGGCCTGGAGGTAGTGGGCGCACAGGTTGGCGGCATTAGTGCCGGAGACCGCCTCGACCTCGATCGAGCCGGCGATGGTCTCCAAGGCGTTGGCGAAGTACAGGCCGGGATGCAACTCGAACGGCAGGTGCTCAAGCGCGGGGGTCAGGACTGGGTAGGCGCCCCGCCACGGGTGGGTGTGGACGTCGTGGATGGTCGCGAAGATCGCGTGCAGTTCGGCTTCGGTCATCACGTGATCGGCGCTGAAGATCTTGTAGATCCTTGAATTGAACTCCGGCGACCAGCCGGTGGTACCGATCGACTTGAACGGCGCGGGGGCGCTCGCCGCCGTGAAGACGGTGCTCGGCATGCGCTGGCCGGGGCGACGCCCAAAGTAGGCCGGATTCAGTTCCCCAACCACCAGGGTGGTTTGAACCTCCTGGTAGGGGTGTGTGCGCAGCGGGAACGGCCGGCCGTCCACTGTGACCGTGAGGTCAGCCAGCGCGGGTGGCGCGGCCAACACCACCGCATCGAATTGTTCGCTCAGGCCGCCTTCGGCTTGGAGCTGGCAGGTATAAGGGAGCGCGGTGCCGGCGCTTCGCTCCAGGGAGACCTGGACAACTTTGGTGTTGACCCGCAGGTCAATTTTGGCCTTGCGCAACATCTTGTCGAACAGTGTCCAGTTGCCGCCCTCAATCACGAACAGATGCCCGCCGGCCAACCCGGCTCCCGCCAGGCCCACCAGACAGGCCAAGGCGTTCATTTCCAATCCCTGGTTGTACATGTTGTGGGTGATCGCCTCAACCACATCCCGGGCCATTCGGTCGTTGACCTTGAGTTGCTTGAAATACTCAGCCGCCGAGATCTTGGTCGGTGCGAGTAAACCCAAAGCGTCGAACAGTTCGTCAGGTGTGGTGAACGGGGCGTGGTCGCGCAGGTTGGTGTACACGCCCTCATACTGGGCGGCCATCTTGATGGCGCGCCGGGTGACTTTGAGTGCGCTGGGCGCGCCGACGTACTTCAGGATGCCGAACGCCATAGACGCCAGGGAGACCTTGGTCAGGACCGGGAAGCCCCGGTCGGTCCAAAAAGCGTAGGTCTCATCTTTCCCGTCGATTGAGAGCGAGGGCACCGCCTCCTGGCTGCCCGTGAACTCCATCAACGCCTTGGTGATCTGGCCGGTGGAATGCAGTAATACCCCGCCCACCTCCATGTGGCAGCCGTCCAGAGTCAGGTCCCAGGTGCGTCCCCCGACATGCTCGGCGCGTTCGAAGACGGTGATCTGGGCGTCCTGACCGAAGCTTTGGTGGAGCCGCCACGCCGCACCGGCGCCCGCCGCCCCGCCCCCAATGATGGCGATCTTGTACATGGCTCCCTCTCCACTACTGTTCGATTGTTCACTTTGGTACTGCTGGTATTACTGCTATTCATGCAACAATTGTTCGCTCAACTATGGCTCATGCGACAACTGTTCGCGCGGCGTCGCCTTGTTAGCCGCCACCGCGCCTGCGTCCGCCTGCGAGCCCGTGCCCGCAGCCGCGAGTGCCCCCGCGCGCGTGCCCGCAGCGGCGTCCGCGTCCGGCCCGACGCCCGTGGCCGGGCTCGCCTGCGTGCCCGCGCTCGCCTCCGTGGCCGTGGTCGGCCCGGTAGCCGCCGTTCCTGCGTCCGGCCCGACGCCCGTGGCCGGGCTCGCCTGCGTGCCCGCAGCTACCCCCGCGCCCGGCCGCCGCTCCTTCCCCAAGAAGACCACCACAGCCACCAGACCGACCAGCAAGAACACGGCGCAAGCGGACCACACCCAGTTATACCCCACTTTGGTGATGGTGGAGGCCGCATCAGCCCCTTCAATTGAGCCGATCTTGAGCAGCGAAAGGAACAGGCCGCCCCCGAGCGCGCCGCCCAGCGTCTGCGACGAGTTGTACAGCCCGGTGGCAATGCCGCGCTGGTCCTGCGGGGCACGCTCCGGAATCAGGACGGGGATCGCCGCGTTGATGATCCCAATTCCCAGACCGACCAGCGCAATGAACACGATCAGTTGCGCGGGGGAATCAGGCAGGAGCGTGAACTGCACAAAGCCCACAATGCCGATGGCGAAGCCGGCAGCCAGGGCGGCGCGCGGCGTCAGCCGCCGCAAAATGAACGGCACCAGGATGGCAGCCACGACCGTGAAAAACAGGATCGCGGTCTGCGCCACCGACTGGTAGAGCGGCTCAAAACCGAACCCGAAGCCCTGGTCGGGGGAGTGCGCCAGGTAGGTGGCGATGGGGGACAGGAAACCGAAAAACACGGCGCCCATGCAGATAGCGCCAACGTAGAGCGGCGCCATCGTGCGAGACAGCAGCAGCCGGACGTCGATCGCGGGGTGTTCTTGTGTCTTTTCGTAACGGAACCACGAGACGCCGGTTCCCACGGCGGCCACCAGCAGGACCGCGCCGATCACGCTTGCCCAGCCGCCTTCGACAACTTCGACAAAACCGAAGATCGCGAGGAACATGACAATGGCGAGCAGCAAGAAGCCGCGCTTGTCGATATACGGGTGGGCGCCGGAGATGAACTCGGGCATCACGAACCAGACCAGCGCCACAGCCAGGCAGACCAACCCAGGGACGATGCCGACCGTAGCCGTCAGCGACCCACCGAACGCCTCGTAGATGGGGCCGGCGGTGGCGGTCCCGAACACGGTGCCGACCGTCACCGTCGCGACGATCGCACTGACGGCCTTGGTGGCCCGCTCGCCCACGGTCTTGGCGTGCACCAATGCAATGTGGAGCGGTAGCCAGACGGGCACCGCCCCGAAGACGGCCCGGCCGATCAGCACGAGCGCCCACGACCCGGTGGCCACGCCGATCCAGACGACCAGGCTGGCGGCAAACACCGCAGTGATGGCGGCGCGCAGGATCTTGCGGTAGCCCCTGATGTCGCCCAACCGCGTGAAGAAGGGGACGAACAGCGCGCCCACAGCGGTCGGGAGCACGTTGAACAGGGACAGGTTGGAGGCGTCGACGTTCAGCAGCGAGGAGAATTTCCCGAGCAGCGGCTCGTAGAAGCCTTGCAAATAGCCGCTGACAAACTCGATGACAATGATCGTCAGTACCAGAAGGAAGGAGTCACGCTGCTTGATGGGCATGGCTTTGGCCTCCGAAATAGAAGTCGAGAAGCCCGTCTGCCAGGACTTCGAGGGTGGAGATGACACCTGGGTCGGTTGTCGGGCCGTAGACCACTGGCAGTTCTGTGCAACCCAGCACCACGGCGTCCAGGCCGTTGGCGGTGGCGAAGTCTTGGGTGAAGCGACGGAAGGCGGCCTGGTCGGCGGGACGGACGGCATCGTCCAAGAGCTTGAAAACCCATTCTTCGGCCTGTTCGAGGAGCGAATCTGGGGGGATGTATAGGTTGGGGTGGACGCTCGCGTACAGCCCGGTCTGCTTGGTCAGCCGGGTGCAAAGCAGGCCGGGGCGCTGGAAGGGGGCAACCGAGTGGCGCACCAGGTCCATGATGGACAAGAAGGGGACCGTTGTGACCGCTTGGAGGTGGTCCAACGCCAGGTGTGCGGTGTTGCAGGCGATGCCGTTGACCACCGCGCCGGCCACCTCAAGTAGTCTGACTTCCTCTTGGACCAGCGCGATCACTTGGGCCATGATGGCCGGGTCGGTGGCCTGACCACTCGACAGATAGTTGGGGATGGAGGTCGACAACAGGACGATGCGCGGGTAGTCGGCTGTGTCGCGCAGGTCCGTGTGGTCCTTGGTCTTATCGATCAGCAGTTTGTATAATAATGCTGAGGCTTGCGGGCCCAGCCCGCCAATAATTCCGATCGCGGGTTTCACGGTCACGGCGCCACTCCTTGTCTGGGTTGTTTGGTCCGCTTTGGAGCGCTCACAGGGAGCAGCGAGATGCTACAGGCTGAAGAACTCGCCCAACAGCTTATGTAAACCTGTGCTCGCCGACTAGTCCCCGGCGCTGCCGAATGTCTGCGAGGCCCACGGGGATCTCGCTTAGGGTGGCTGTCTTTAGCTAGAGGCAGCCCACAAACTCTGGCCGCTGGGCTCCGAGATTTTGCGGGGACCCCGAGTAGGTGGAACTCGGCTCGGGTGTAAAGGTTTCGGCTACCTAGGCTACCTAGGCTACCTAGTCGGGCTGGACCAGAGCCATCTGGGCGCGGCGTTGCGGAAAAGGGAGAAGGTTTGCGATGGACGAGGCGGCCTAAAGCACACCAAACTGCGTCAAAAGCCCCTGGGATTTTCCTGAAAGGCGGTATAACGTTGGTCAATGGCGAAAAATAAGGGCTTGCCCCGCCTAGAAGGGGCCAATCAATCCGTATCTAGAAGAGCTTTCTTGGGAGGTTCGGTCGCCGTGGGCGGCGTAGCCGCGCTGGCCGGCCTCGCGGCCTGCACGGGCAGAACGCCTGACAGTAACTCATCCGGCAGTGGGACCGGTAATGAGACCGGTGGGCCGGCCAGTGCCCAGCCCGGTTCGGGCCTGGCGGAGGCCGAAGAGACTATCGAGACCGAAGTCTTGATTGTGGGCGCCGGGGCAGCGGGCATGATGGCCGCTTATGAGGCCGCGATAGCGGGCGCCAAAGTCACGGTAATCTCCAACAGTCCCGATGCCGTCTCGACCAACGGGTCGATGGTTTCTGGCACCAGCGCAGTAGACACCACCTACACGCGCGAATACGGGCAAACCGATGTCACCACCGACGATCTTTTCAAAGTGATGTACGCCTTCTCCCACGGCATGATCAACGCGCGCCTGCTTAAGTCCTGCATAGCGATGCAGCCGGGAAACATTGAACTGTTCGATGAGATGGGCATAGCGATGAACATCGGAGCCGATCGTTACGATTCCGGCATAATCAATGTCCACCTTTTCGGTACCGAAGGCAAAGGGCAGATCATGCAGGATTTCATCACTGCTCGCGGCGACGTCACTTTTGTTTACAACACTGAGGGCACCGAGCCATTGATGGAAGGCCAGACCTGCGTCGGCATCAAAGCGGAAAGTGACGGCAAGGTGATCGACTACAAAGCCAAAGCCGTTATTCTGGCCTGCGGCGGCTATGTAGCCAATGCCGAACGGCTCAAGGCTAAGTTCGGCTGCGAGATTGTGCCGCTGGCCACTCCTTATCAAACCGGGAAGGGCATAGACATTGCCGAGGCGGCCGGAGCATTCCGCGAGAATGTGGACTGCCTGGGCCTGTCTGATGTGGTCGGGGCGAACATGACAAATGGCTTCAACCTGTTCAACCCGATCTGCATGCCCGCGATGTATGGCGGTCTGCTGGTGGCTCCGGACGGGCGGCGCTTCTTCAATGAATACGACTTGGCGATGGCGTCCATGTCCTATGGCGGCGAACCGTTGATCCATGTCAAGCAGTACTACGCGGTGCTCGACGAGGCGGCTATGAAGTCGCACACCGAGCCGGGCGGCTATTACGGCTACATGGGTAATCCGGCTTGCTGGGTCTCTGGCTCGTTGCTCTATTCGCAGCCGATTGACGGATTTGACGACCTGCTGGCGCAGGCTATGGACGCGGGCTGGGCCTTCAAGTTCGATTCGGTGGCGAGCGCCGCGTCCAGCCTGAGTCTGGCCGGCCTCGAAGAAACGGTGACGGAGTACAACGCCATCTGCGCGGCCGGCAACGACACGCAGTTCTTCAAGCGGCCTGAAATGCTCAAAGCGATCGACACATCCGGCGCGATCTACGTCCTGCAATACAACCCTGGCGCCTTCAACACGGCCGGCGGTTGCCGCACGGACGAGTTCTGCAGGGCTCTGACCAGCGAGTTCGAGCCGATTCCCGGTCTGTATATCGCCGGTGTGGAGAACGGCAGCCTTTATGGCCGGCCCTACTTCGTTGTCGGCGGCAACATGAGCGGTCTGGCCTACAGTTCGGGTCGTTTATCTGGGCAGCAGGCGGCATCGTTCGTCAAAGCCTGAAGTCTCGGTCCCACCGGCCGGAGTGGAACGCCGCGACTAGTGCGAACACCAGAGCCGCCAAACAGCGGACGCAGCGACACCCCGCAACCCCAACCCGAACCAACGGATCTCGCTACAAGCGCTGGCAGGGGGGGCACGGCATCGTCCCTCAAAACTAAGCGGCCCCGGAAGCGAGCCGAAGCCCTGCGCCGAGCCGCCCAAAGCGCGGCGCCCGGCGCTGTCTGCGTGGTGCTCGCCAGGCTGGCCCTTGTCGGCGGTTGAAGCCTCGCGTAGCGTTTTAGGGGACTGCGGCGCCCGATGCCGTCGGTCGAGTTGGGTTGAAAAGGGGGCAGATCGGCGTGGAAGGCCAGGAGGGCTTGCCGGAGCAGGCCGTTCAGTCGACGATGCTGCTTGCCCTCTACGGGCGGGCCAAAGCCAGCCGCGCGTTCCCCGAAGTCATGCATGATGACGCGGCGGTCCAACTGGTGGCGCACATGGACTATGACTTCTCCCAGATCGACCGGTCGTATGCCTCGGAGTACACCAGCCTGTGTTGCCTGGTCCGGGCGAAGCGGCTGGACGAGCGCTGCGCCGCATATGTGAGCGAACACCCGCAGGGGGCGGCCGTCAACCTAGGTGCAGGCCTCGACACCACCTTGAACCGGATTGGCGGCGGTTCGGTCCGCCGGTACAACGTTGACCTACCGGACGCTATGGCGTTCCGCCAACGGTTCATCGCCCCGGATGAGGGGTCCACGGACATCGCCAAGTCTGTCTTCGATTACTCCTGGCTGGACCAGGTTGACTCCCCGGACGGCAGCGTGTTCGTCTTGGC